>NZ_CP041743.1:2805000-3016794 GCF_007556815.1 Paraburkholderia megapolitana | reverse complement strand
GCATGCTGCGCGCCCCTTGTAGCGGCCGCGCCAGTCCTCGACAAAGCCTTCGAGGTCGGACTCGGCGGTCAGTACCGCCCTGGTGCCGAATACGGCGGTCAGGGCCTCGATCAGCGGTACAACATCGGTCATTTGCCGTTCCTTTTATGGCGCCCCAGGTTGCGACAATAACCGGCATTGCTCGCTCATGGTTCGAGGAAGCATAGGAGTAAAAAAATCGCATTGAAATGTCTGTGATTGATATGCGATTGATTTTTGTGTTTTTCCTGTATCCATCCCAGGTTGCTTGATGGCGGCAGTTGCGCCATCAACCGGGTAGATGACAGGTCTGTCTACCTCGCTCTGCGCGAGCAGGATGGGCCGGAAGCAGGATCGATGGGTTTGCCGGGCGGTACCGGTGTCGCGTCCGGCGAACCGGAGCCGGACGGTAGATGAGGGGATGTTTTACGCGTCACAGGACGCAGGCGGCGGGACGTCGATTCGGGTCCGTCGGTTTTATCGGCGCTACTGTCTCGACGATCCGCGCAGTACTCGCATCATCACGATCCTGCCCGACCAACTTACACCGGCCGGCGCGCAATGAAATCGATCTCGACCAGCGCGTCGCGCGCCAGCCCGGTCACGCCGATGCAGGTACGTGCCGGCAACTGCCCCGGTGGAAAACACGCCGCATAGGTCGCATTCATCGTGGCGTAATCGCGCTTGAACTCGGTCAGGAAAATGCGCACGGAGACCACATGTTCGAGACCGAGGCCGATGCCGCCGAGCACGAGCTTCAGGTTGTCCATCACGCGTGTCGTCTGCGCCGCGACGCCGTCGGGTAATGGCGCGTTGTCGTCGTCGGGCGAGGTCGGCATCTGGCCGGTCACGAAGACCCAGCCATCCGATTCGGTGGCGTGAGAAAAAGGGCCGACCGGGGTCGGCGCACCTTGAACCATCCAGAACCGGGTGGCGGTAGTCATGCTGTTTTCTCCATCGAGGCGGTGACGCGAAGCGTTGCTTCGCTTGTTTCAGTCCGCGAAAAGCATAGCGTGAAACTGTTACCCGATGAAGAAGCCTGGGCCTGCATCTTCGTACAACGATCAACCCTGTGCGTGCTTCGCAGCGTCTTCGATGACCGCGGCCACTTCCTTCGGACGCGTTTCATAGACCGAGTGACTGGCGCCCTTGAGTACCGTCGTGTGGCTATGCGCGCGTGCGTAGTACCAGCGTTCGAGATCCGGGTTGATGATCAGGTCGTCGGCGGCGACGATGCCCCAGCTCGGTTTGGTCTGCCATGCGGCAACCGTCATCGGTGTCGAGAAGACTTTCGCGGCCGTGAGGATCTGCGAGTGCGCTTCGAACACGGCCTCGTCGTGGGGCAGATCGGCGGCGAAGTCTTTCGGGAAATCGGCGGGGTTGAGGTAGGTGTAGCCGTCGTCGGTCTTGACGATCGCGCCCGGCTGCTTCGACGTGTAGCTCGGCATGCCCTTGCCGAGCGTGCTCTCGTCTTCTCCGACCGCAGGTGCGTGGGCAGCGACGTACACCAGTCCGACCACGTTCGGCGCCACGCCGGCCTCGGTGATCACCGAGCCGCCGTAGCTGTGCGCGACGAGGATGGTGGGACCGTTCTGCAGCGCGAGCACGCGCTTCGTCGCGGCCACGTCGTCTTCGAGCGAGCTCAACGGTTCCTGCACGATGGACACGTTATAGCCGTCCTTCTTCAGGATGTCGTAGACCGGCTTCCAGCCCGATCCATCGACCCACGCACCGTGGACCAGAACGATGTTTTTTGCCGGCGCAGTTGCCTGTGTAGTTGCCTGGTTGGCGTCTTGCGCCATGGCGCCCGTCGATGCGAGCAGGGAAGCGGACACGGACAATACCGCAGCGGCGAGAGGAAGCATTTTCACTTTGAACTCCGTTATCTATTGAAGAAATAGCGCACGACTAACTAATGAAAGTTGTCTGCATATGAAAGAACCGGTGCATGTTGTATCTGGCTTCCATACGCGGGCAAACACGACGCCTCTCTGCTTTATTCCATCGTCGTGATGAAAATGATTTTTTCGCGGCCGTTGCGTGCTCGCTGGCGTTCGCCGTGGTCCAGCCGTTCTGCTTTCGCATGACAGATCCCGCTGCCGCTACTAGACTGAGCGACTTTCTTCCGAACCAGTGCCGTCGCACGTCGTCCCCCGACAGCCTCCACCCGATCGATCGATGCCCCCCGAACCCGAACCCGCCGACCCCAGCCCTAGTCCCGCCACGAGTGCCGCCCCGAGTACCAGCCCGCTCCGCGACCCCGGTTTCCAGCGCTTCTGGTGCGCACGCGTGTTGTCGTCGGTGTCGTTCCAGATGCTGGCGGTCGCAATCGGTTGGCATATCTATGCGCTGACGCATAGCGCTTACGCGCTCGGTCTTGTCGGCCTTGCACAGTTCGTCCCGATGTTCGCGCTGACGCTCGTCGTCGGGCACGTTGCCGACCGCTACGACCGGCGCCGGGTCGCCGCGATCTGTCAGATGCTCGAAGCGCTGGCGGCCTGCGTGTTCCTGATCGGCACGCTCGGCGGATGGTTGACGGCGCCTTTCATCTATCTGCTGGCCGCATCGGTTGGCGCTGCCCGCGCATTCGAGTCGCCGTCTATTTCATCGCTGTTGCCGGGTATCGTGCCGCGCGAGGAACTGCCGCGCGCGACCGCATGGGCCACCTCGGCGAACCAGGCCGCGCAGATCGTCGGGCCGGCGCTGGGCGGGGTGCTCTACGGGGTTGGGCCGATCGCGGTGTATATCGCCTGCGTGATCGCGTTCGCGGCGGCATCGGCGATGGTCAGCACGATCACGCTGCGCACGAAGCAGCCGGCACGCCCGCCGGCCACGCTCAAGTCGATCTTCTCGGGCATTGCATTCATTCGCCGCGAACCAGTGGTACTCGGTGCACTCTCGCTCGATCTGTTCGCGGTGCTGTTTGGCGGCGCGACCGCATTGCTGCCGATCTTCGCGCGCGACATCCTGCATACCGGGCCGTGGGGTCTCGGCGTGTTGCGCTCGGCCCCGGCGCTCGGCGCGCTCGCGGGCACCATCTGGCTCGCGCATTTCCCCTTGCGAAACCGGCCTGGTGCCGCGATGTTCGGCGGGGTGATCGCGTTCGGCGCCGTAACGGTCGTGTTCGGGCTGTCGCATCATTTTCTGTTGTCGCTGGCGGCGCTGGCCGCGATGGGCGCCGCGGACGTGATCAGCGTCGTCGTGCGGCTGTCGCTCGTGCAGCTGCGCACGCCGGAGGAAATGCTCGGCCGCGTGAGCGCGGTCAATTCGCTCTTCATCGGCACATCGAACCAGCTCGGCGAATTCGAGTCGGGCCTCACCGCGGGCTGGTGGGGCGCGCGGGCCGCGGTGCTGGTGGGCGGCTGCGCGACGATTGGCGTTGCGTTACTGTGGATGCGGCTCTTTCCCGAGCTCGCGCGCACCCGTTCGCTCGAACAGTGATTCTGCGGCGGTTGTTTCGCGTAACGTCCGCGGCACGATACGTAACGTATACAAGATCGTCGATCCGGGTAGCATGCAGGAACCGCGCTGAGCCCCTGTAGCAAAGCCTGATAGCAAGGCTGTGCGGCAGATGGATGAGGGAGAGCGGGTGAGGTCGGATGCGGCCGGTTGTCGATGGCACGGGATGTGCATGTCCCTGGTCGGGTGGCCGGAACGAGCCGGCCTGTGTACGACCCGATTTCAAGACCATCAGAACGAGACAAACATGCCAATACTAGACAGGGCCTGGCGCGACTGGCTGACCACCAATGTGGAACGAGGCTGCAGCGCGGAGTCGATGATCGACGCGATGATCGCCTCCGGTTTCGATCACGGCACGGCGCGCGAGGCGGTGAAGCAGATCGTCCTCGGCAAGCCGGTAGCGCTGGGGCAAGCCACGCCGCCTGCCGCGACATCCGCCGCATCTGCCACTACCGCCACCTCCAGCATTGCCACCTCCAGCATTGCCACCTCCAACGGCTACCACTACGAACCGTGTCCGGTACCGGCCGGCAACGTCGTGCGCGCCGGCGGTCGCGATGTGAAAGTGCTGCTGCGCTGCGAACGGCCTCAGGTGATCGTGTTCGGCGACGTGCTTAGCGCAGACGAGTGCCACGAGTTGATGGAGCGCTCGCGGCATCGCCTGAAGCGCTCGACGACCGTCAACGAAACGGACGGCAGCGAGGACGTGATCCAGAATCGCACCAGCGAAGGCATCTGGTTCCAGCGCTGCGAGGACCCGTTCATCACCACACTCGACGAGCGCATTGCCGAACTGATGAACTGGCCGATGAACTGTGGCGAAGGTCTCCAGATCCTGCATTACAACGGCGGCGGGGAATACCGTCCGCACTTCGACTACTTTCCGCCCGACCAGGCCGGCAGCGCGCGGCACACGGCGCACGGCGGGCAGCGCGTGGCGACGCTGATCGTGTATCTGAACGATGTGGACGGCGGCGGCGAGACGATCTTCCCGGAAGCGGGGCTATCGGTGGTCGCGAAGCAGGGCGGCGCAGTCTACTTCTCGTACATGAACAGCCTCGGCGAACTCGATCCGCTGACGCTGCACGGTGGCGCCCCGGTGCTGACCGGCGAGAAGTGGATCATGACGAAGTGGATGCGTCAGCGCGCGTACGAATAGCACTGCGGCCGCGACCTGTCGAAGCTCGCGGCCGCAGTGTGGCGTGCACGATAACGCTTAGTACGCGACGTAAGGCCCGAGTCCGACCGGCGTCACCTGCTGTTCGACCGCGGCGTAGACCGTGCGACCGTAGAAGAACGGCAGCCCCCAGTCGAACACCGCCGATGTCACGAACGCCGGACCCGCGAACAGCGGCATCGCCGAGTCGCCGCTATACGTCTGCGACAGCGCAACCGCGTTGCCGACGTTGAACGTGACCGAACTGTTCACGCCGTTCACGCCCTGGATCATCGCACTCAACTGCTGTGTCGACGACGGACAGTAGTACGCGTTATTCGGACTCGCACACACGGGCAGTGCACTGGTCTGGAAGAACAGACCGGTCGAGCCGCTGTCGACAATGCTTCTCGAGTACGTCGTGCCGTTCTGCACCGTCGTGAAGGTCCCGTTCGACGGACTCACGGCGATCACCTGTGCACTGCCGAGCGCGTTGTTGCTTTGCGTACCGATACCGAACACCAGCTGGCCGCTCACTGTTTTTGCGCCACCCGCTCCGATCGCGGGCAGGACCAGCAGCGAGCCGTTGTTGTCGGTGGTGAAGTACGGGATCGGGTTCGCGACCTGCAATGCCTCGGCGAGCGCGGTCGATGTGCAGGTCGTACCGGCGCAGGTGTAGTAGGTGGCCGGGATCGCCTGCTGCACGCAGTTGAAGCCGCAGTCGTGCTTGAACACGCCGATACCGAGAATGCCATTTGCAGCGAGCGTCGACGGCGTGTTGCGTGCCGCGCCGACGTTCTTGCAATCGGTCGGGATCGCGCTGTAGTTGGGATCGATCACCTGGATCGGCAGCGAGGCCGCTTTTTCGCCGCTGATCTGCACATCTGCGAGCCGCACCGAACCCCACGTGTAGCCATCGAAGAACTGCATGCATTCGGCGAGTGAGCCGCCGGTGGCGGTGGTTTCCTGCGGCAGCGCGACCGATGCGGGCAATTGCGAGGCGAAGACACGCAGTCCCCACGATCCGGTATCGACCAGCACGTGATCGATCGTCTGGCATTGCGTCGTACCCGGCGCGCACACCGTCACGCTGACAAACGGCATGTTCGGCACACCGCTCACGCCTGCATCGACGGTCACGGCCGCGGCGTTGGCCACCGCGATCTGCGGCGTCGGCGCGGTGTTCGTCGTCGGTGTGGGCGTCGAAGTCGACGAATTGGAGCTGTTGCTCGTGCTGGTAGTGCTGCTGCCGCCACCGCCGCCGCCACCGCACGCGGCGACAACGAGCGAGATCAGGATCGCGAAGACACGCAAGAGGAACGACCGTTGATAACTCATGACCGCTCCGTTATTGAATGACGCTGACATCGACGCCGGCAGGCACGGCCTGCGGCAGATAGGCGTAGCCCGAGAACGCGCGCAGATGACCCGCCGAGTACACGACGAGGTCGTCGCTCGACACCGCAAGCGGCGTGGCCCGGCGTGTGGCGTTGGCGGCAACGTAGCGATCGAAGGCCGCACCGAGCGTCGCCTTCAGGTCGGGCAACGTCGGGCCGTCCCACGCGACACCGAAGACGATGCCATCGGCCGCGACGTACTCGCGGACCACGGTGCCCGAGGGCAGCGTGATCGTGTGCACGGTGTAAGCGGAGGAAGCTGCGGCAGCGGCGGTGTGCGTCAGCGCATGCATGCGGAGCTGGTCGTTGCCGACGCTGCTGACGTTGCCGCCGAGCGTTGCGTAGGCCGGCAAGGAGAGCGCAAAGGTCGCCCCGAGCATTGCGCCGGCAATGCCTGTATGAAGCATCGGTTTCAAGTGCGTTCCCTCTAGGTGAGAACGTCCGTGCCTGCCGGAGGGGCCGGCACGGACGATAAACGGAGCACGCTCACCGCGGCCGCTCGTTCGCTGTTTCAATCGCGCTGCAGAGGTGGCGTGAATGCGTCTACGGAACGGCGGGGGAAAACTTTAGGGAATGTGAAGTCTTTGGCGCAATCGTTTGCGGCAACGATTGCGTCAAACGCACCGTTCGATGCGTTTGAGAAAAAAAATCGCTGAACCGGCCGGCGGCGCGGGCCGGGGTGTCGAGCCCGAAAAACGCGTTTAAGCGAACGGCTGTTCGACAGACGGAATCGCTGGGAAAAATATTTTTGCGAAACGCGTGATGAAGCGCGGCAGTTTAAAAAATCGCTACACATGGGCGGTGTGTGGGAGCGGTTTTAGTGGTGGACCTGGCGGGCTGTTGGTGCTCGTTGCCGATTGCGACGAAAGCTGCAGTACGGTTTGTGACAGCGTTGCCGTTGTGCAAATAAAAAACGGCTGCCGTCGGAAACGGCAGCCGTGTCGAAACGAAACTTGCAGCGATCAGTACGCGCCGGGCGGAGGCGGCGGAGGCGAGCCCGGCGGCGGAGGCGGCGGCGCGTAGCCGTAACCGCCCGACGACTGCTGTGCCGAGCCCATACTGCCCGCCGACACCGGAATCCGGTCGCCGGCCGCGTACATGCACTGCATGTACGCGTAGTCGTAGCGACGCTGTACGTCGTAAGCCGAGCCTTGCGCCGCACCCGCACCGACCGCGCTGCCGGTCAGCAGCCCGGCGCCCGCGCCGATCGCGGCACCCCGGCCGCCGCCGAACGCAGCACCGGCCGCCGCGCCGAGCGCGGTACCGATCGCCGCGCTGCCCAGCGCGCTGGCGGTGGCGGCCTGGTTGGTCGATACGCCGCCGGTCTGTTGGAAGGCCCATTGGCGACATGAGCCGTCGTCCGCGCGGAACTGGTCAAAGGATTTGCCGCTGCCCGGCAGCGCCATCACGCTGGGGCCGGTCGGCACGATCGCGCAGGCGCTCAGGATTCCGAGCGAGGCAAGCGCTGTAACAAGAGCGAACCTGGAATGTTTCATGTGCTTCTCTTTGCGATAGATCGTTTTCGGCGGCATGTTCAGTTGCCCGGTCCCGAAGGCTGGGCCGGCACCGGACGCCATCCGGTGCGGCATTCCTTCACGTACGGGTAGTAGGTTTTCGACGCGTCGCAGTAGTACCAGGTACCGGCCGACTGCTCCGGCCCGGCCTGGGCCGGTCCCTGTCCCTGCTCGACGTATTCCTGCGGCTCGGGTGCGGGCACCGGTACCGGCACGACCACCGGCGCAGGCGGGTAGTAGTACGGCGCCCACGGGTAGTAATAACCGCCGCCGCCGATATACACGCCAACACGTGCGGCCTGTGCTGTTCCGCTCGCGCAGATGACGAGAGCGGCCGACAGCCCGAGTACAACATTGAGTTTTTTCACACGGATCTCCACGACGAACAACGGGAGCGGAACAGGCGCTCACCGCCATGGCTGAACGCTATGCCAGCCGGCGTGGCAACTCAATTACGGGGGGCAGGGTGAATTTTTCGCGGCATTACGCCATTAACGTTTTGCCTGTTCAGGCAATAACGGGGCGCGGGCGCGGGGTCTGGCCCGGACGTGCATCGGCGGCACGCACGGTGCTAGCAGTCGGGAATGAAACGTAACGTGTCGGTAACATCCTGTGCGCATTGGGCGTTGCAGATGCGCAATCAAACGCGGCGGTTTCCAGGAAAACGCGAGGTAGACGCGCAGACAAGCCATTGCGCGCTGCGCAAGATTGTTCGCGCAGCGACGTGCGCCGCTGCGCGCTTTCGTGCCGGCTGCGGATCAGACGTGATGTACGCGCGGCGGGCGGTCGACAGGCGGAACCGCGATGCGGTCGTAGTCGTCGAGCTCGAGCAACAGGCTATCGACCGAGCACAACTGGCCCTTGGTCAGATGGTTGCCGTTGAGCAGTTGATGCAGACGTTTGCGCCAGTAAGGCGCGGGAAGAATCGGACCGCCGAGGTCGCCAAGCAGTGACGGACGCATCACTCTGGCTATATGCGCGATCTCGTGATCGATAAAAGTAATCATGGTTGCCCCCGTAACTTTTTTAATCTGGCCGATCGAATATCGACGTTTTGTAAGACAAAACTTTAGGTCAGATTTCGCAAATTGCAAATCTGCTTGATGCGCGCTTGACCCGATCCAGCGAGGCGACTCTACCCGGAGTGGGCGCGGATCAATCTATCGATTAAGGGGCATTTCCGGCCGCATATCGTAACCAGAGCGAATGCGGCCGAAAGCAATGAAAGAAACAGGTCTGAAGAGTGAGCAAGCGGCGCTCGCCGACGATGGCAGCCACGCCATTCTGTAGCCAGCAAAGGGCCACGGTGCGGCTCATAGACTTCGGTCACGTTCAGCGGATTTTGCCCAGCCTTCGCGCGAAGCCGCTGCACGGTACTCCCGTTGTCCCCCACATCAAGGAGCCGCACCATGAACAAGCTTATCGCCGCCGCCTCATTCGTCTCGCTCGTCGCCTTTGCCGGCGTAGCCAGCGCCCAGGATGCCCCCACCGCCAACCCCGCTGCACCCGACCAGTCCGCAACGACGAACGCCGGCGCGGCCGATGTAGGCGGAACGTATTCCGGCTCGGGTGCGTCGGGCGGTTCGATGGGACTGTCGCGTCAGGCCGTGCGTCAGCAACTGATCAACGCCGAGCGCGATGGTCAGCTTCAGCAGTTGAACAACACGGTCTACAAGGGCGATTGACGCAAACGGGCGACGCACCGCGTGCGTCGCCTTTCGTCCATCCGCTATTGCCTGCGCCGTCCCGCTTCCCGTCGCGATACTGACAGCCGCGCCATGTTCACGTCATTATGGCGCCCGGCCCGTCCCCTAGCATCCCGGGTATTTCGTTATCCGCCTGTCCGGATCTGAGCCGGGGCGGCCACCTTTTCCATGACCTCGGGTTGCCCCCATGTGGATCGTCAATCTGGCGCTCAAGCGGCCCTATACCTTCATCGTTCTCGCGATCGGTATTCTGCTTGCCACGCCCTTCGTGTTGCTGACGATGCCGACCGATATCTTTCCGTCGATCGATATCCCGGTGATCAGCGTGATCTGGAATTACACCGGTTTGTCCGCACGCGATGTCGCGGATCGCATCACGTCGGTCAACGAGCGCGGCATTACGACGACCGTCAATAACATCCAGCACATCGAATCGGAGTCGCTGTCGGGGATCGCGATTATCAAGCTGTTCCTGCAGCCGGGCGCGAGCCTGCAGACCGCGATCGCACAGACCGTCGCATCGGAGCAGGCGCAGTTGCGGCAGATGCCTCCCGGTGCCACGCCGCCGCTCGTCATTACTTACTCGGCGTCGAGCATTCCCGTCATCCAGCTCGGCCTGTCGAGCCCGACGATGAGCGAGCAGGCCGTCGCCGACATCGCGCTGAATTTTCTGCGCCCGCAGCTGATCACGATTCCGGGTGCCCAGGTGCCGTTTCCGTACGGCGGCAAGACGCGCGTGATTTCCGTCGATCTCGATTCGCGCGCGCTGATTGCCCGCGGTCTCGCGCCGGCCGATATCGTCAACGCGGTCAACGCGCAGAACCTGATCCTGCCCACTGGTACCGCAAAGCTAGGACAGACCGAATACACGATCGGCATGAACGGTTCGCCGGATACGATTGCCGCGCTCAACGATATTCCAGTGCGCACATCGGGTGGTTCGACGGTGTACCTGCGCGAAGTCGCGCACGTGCGCGACGGCTACACGCCGCAGACCAACGTCGTGCGCCAGGACGGCCACCGCGGTGTGCTGCTGTCGATTCTAAAAAGCGGCGACGCGTCGACGCTGCAGATCGTCGATACGCTGAAAGCGCTGCTGCCGCATGCACGCGACACGTTACCGCCGGACCTGAAGATCGCGCCGCTCTTCGACCAGTCGGTGTTCGTGCGGGCGGCGATCAGCGGTGTGATTCGCGAGGCGGGAATTGCCGCGGCGCTCACGGCCGCGATGATCCTGCTGTTTCTCGGCAACTGGCGTAGCACGGTGATCATCGCCGTATCGATTCCGCTGTCTATCCTCTCGTCGCTGCTGATGCTGCATGCGCTCGGCGAGACGCTCAACATCATGACGTTGGGCGGCCTTGCGCTCGCGGTCGGGATTCTCGTCGACGATGCGACGGTGACGATCGAGAACATCGAGCGGCATCTGCATCTCGGCTCCGGCCTCGAACTCGCAATTCTCAACGGCGCTGGCGAGATCGCGACGCCCGCGCTCGTGTCGACGCTGTGTATCTGTATCGTCTTCGTGCCGATGTTCTTTCTGACGGGCGTCGCGCGCTATCTGTTCGTGCCGCTCGCGGAAGCGGTCGTGTTCGCGATGATCGCGTCGTACATCCTGTCGCGCACACTGGTGCCGACCCTCGCGCTGCTGATGATGAACCATCGCGCCGCACCTGCGCATGCAACGACCGCGAAACCGGGGCCGTTCATGCGGATTCACCGGTCATTCGACGGCGCCTTCGAGCGGGTCCGCGCGAACTACATCGTGCTGCTCAGCATGCTGCTGTCGCGGCGGCGCTTCTATGCGCTTGCGTTCGTCGGCTTCTGTATCGTATCGACAGGGCTAGTGCTTGTACTCGGCCGCGATTTCTTCCCGACCGTCGATGCCGGCGACATCCGTCTGCACATGCGTGCGCCGAGCGGCTACCGGATCGAGGAAACGGCGCGGCTCGCCGACCAGGTCGAACACGTCGTGCGCGAAGTCGTGCCCGCCAGTGAACTCGAAACGATCCTCGACAATCTCGGCCTGCCGTATAGCGGGATCAACCTGTCGTATAGCAACGCGGGCACGATCGGCACACTCGACGGCGAAATCCAGGTGGCGCTGAAGCCCGATCACAAGCCGACCGAAACCTATATGCGCCAGCTGCGCGCACTGTTGCCGCAGCGCTTCCCCGGCGTCGAGTTCTTCTTTCAGCCCGCCGACATCGTCACGCAGATTCTGAACTTCGGGCAGCCTGCCGCAATCGACGTGCAGGTAACGGGCAGCAATCTCACCTCCGATATGACGGTGGCGAGCCACCTGATGAAAGACGTGCGCCAGGTGCCCGGTACCGTCGATGTCCACGTCGAGCAGCGCAACGACAGCCCCACGCTGACCATGCAGATGGACCGCACGCGCTTGCAGCAGGTGAGCCTCGTCGCGAGCAACGTCGCGCAGAATCTGCTGGTGTCGTTGTCGGGCAGTTCGCAGACGGCGCCCGCGTTCTGGCTGAACCGGCAGAACGGCGTCGAGTATCCGCTGACCGTGCAGACGCCGCAGTATCAGATCGAATCGCTCGATGACGTGCTGCGTATTCCGGTGGCGCAGCCTGCGGCTGGTCCCGGGGTTACCCCCATTCCTAATGTGCCCGCCGGTGCCCCTGGCAACAATCTGCAACTACTCGGCAATCTCGCATCGGTGCAGCCCGGTGTGCAGCCGGTCGTCGTCACGCACTACAACATCCGGCCCGCGGTGGACCTGTATGTGAGCGTCGACGGCAGCGACCTCGGGTCGGTGGCATCGCACATCGATACGCTCGTGACGAAAGCGCGCGCATCGCTGCCGCGCGGCACCGATATCGTCGTGCGCGGCCAGGTCGAGACGATGCGTTCGTCGTATGTCGGGCTCGGCGTAGGCGTGGCGATGGCGATCGTGCTCGTCTACCTGCTGATGGTGATCAACTTCCAGTCGTGGGTCGATCCGCTGATCATCATCAGCGCGTTGCCCGCGGCGATTGCCGGCATCGCGTGGATGCTGTTCCTGACCAGCACGCATTTGAGTGTGCCCGCGCTGACCGGCGCGATCATGACCGTTGGCGTTGCGACAGCCAACAGCATTCTCGTGGTGTCGTTCGCACGACAGCGGCTGCACGATGGCGCGATGCCGCTCGTCGCCGCGCTTGAAGCTGGAGCCACGCGGATTCGTCCCGTGCTGATGACGGCGGCCGCGATGATCATCGGCATGGTGCCGATGGCGCTCGGCCTCGGCGAAGGCGCCGAGCAGAATGCGCCGCTCGGCCGCGCGGTGATCGGCGGCCTGCTGTTCGCGACGGTCTCTACGCTGCTGTTCGTGCCGCTGGTGTTCGCGGGGGTGCACAGCCGCCTCGCGCGACGCCAGGCCGCGCGGGCAGCAGGCACCGATTCTCTTTCCTGAAGCGACACCGACCGACATGAACGACAAACATCACGAATCCCTTGCGATTCACGCGGACGATCCGGACCGCGGCATGGACCTGCCGTCACGGGCGACGGTGCGCCGGCGCGCGCGCTATGCGGCCTATGGCGTCGCACTGGTGCTCGTAGCCGGATCGATTCGCACCATCCTCGCGAACGTCAGCAACGACCACGCGCTGTCCTCATCCGTCGAACAGAACGCTCGCCAGTACGTGAACATCGTGTCGCCGACACCCGCCGATGCGGCCACTGCCGCCGAGGCCAACGTGACGCTGCCGGGCACGCTGCGCGGCTATTCGGAGTCGCCGGTATATGCGCGCGCAACCGGTTATGTGCGGCGCTGGTACGTCGATATCGGCACGCATGTGCAGCAGGGCCAGTTGCTCGCGGAACTCGATACACCCGAGGTGGATCAGGAGCAATCGCAGGCTAGCGCGCAACGGCAGCAGGCTGAGTCGACGCTCGCGCTCGCCAAGGTATCGCTGGCTCGCGCGTTGCAGCTACGACAACGCGACGCGGTGTCGCAACAGGAACTCGACGATCGCCAGGGGGCGTACAACCAGGACGTCGCGAACATGTCGGCCGCCGAAGCGAACCTGCGACGCCTGAACCAGCTCGAATCGTTCAAGCGCATCGTCGCGCCGTTTAGCGGCGTGATCACCCAGCGCAACATCGATACCGGCGACCTGATCGATGCGGGCAGCGGCAGTTCGACCCGCGCGTTGTTCGCGGTTGCGCAGTCCGATCCGCTGCGCGTGTTCGTGCAGGTTCCGCAGTCGTATTCGAATACCGTCGCGGCCGGGCAGCATGTTGCGATCCGTCAGACCGAATTGCCGGACAAAGTGTTCGACGGGGTGATTTCGGATGTCTCCGGTGCAATCGATGTCGGTACGCGTTCGTTGCAGGTCGAAGTGCGGCTACCGAATCCCGATGGTGTGCTGATACCCGGCGCATATGTGCAGGTGAGCTTTCCCGGCGCAGTGCAGGGCAAGCTGATCCTGCCGGGCAACACGTTGCTGTTTCGCGCGCAGGGGCCGCAGGTGGCCGTGGTCGGCGCGGACAACCGGGTGAAGCTGCACTCGGTCGTGATTGCGCGTGACTTCGGCTTGACGCTGGAAATTGCGAGCGGCGTTGGACCGAACGATCGCATCGTCCTTAACCCGGCCGATTCGATTGCGGATGGAGATCCGGTGACGATCGCACCGGCCGCGGGTGCGGGTGGCAGCCCCGTTGGCAATAGCAAAGGCAACAGCGGGCAGGGCGGCAAGCCCGCGGCGGGAGCGGCGGCATGACGGGTTTGCGCATCAGGCAGAGCCACTGGACTCGCTGGACTCAGCGCGCGCGCTGGCCCGCCGGCGCGCTGGCCCTGCTGTGGCTCGCGGCCTGCACGGTCGGCCCGGACTACGTGCGCCCAGGCGTCGATACGCCGCAGGCGTGGCGCACCACGCCCGATCCGGGCTGGCGTGTAGCCGAGCCTGGCCACGCGCCGCTTCAGCCCGACTGGTGGCGCACGTTCGGCATCGCGCGGCTCGACGATCTCGAACAGCAGGCGCTCGACGGTAACCAGACGCTGCGCGCCGCGAGCGCGCATTACGAGCAGGCTCAGGCGACGCTGGCCTCGGTTGCGTCGACGCAGGCGCCGCAGGTCGCGTTGAACGGCGGTCTCGCGCGCGAGCGAGTGTCCGCCGACCGGCCGCAGACGAACTATGCGACCCCGAACACATCGACCGTGCAGAACGATGTGACCGCGGGCATTGGTGCGAGCTACGACATCGACCTGTTTGGCCGGATTCGCCGCGAAGTCGAGGCGTCGACGGCATCGGCGGAACAGGCCAGCGACGATCTCGCGAACGCGCGCCTCGTCGTCACGACCGATCTCGCCACCGCCTATTTCGCGCTGCGCGAGCTCGATGCGGAAATCGACGTGCTCGATCGTTCGACGGTACTGCAGCAGAAGGCGCTCGCGTTCGTCACCGCGCAGCACGACAGCGGCGCGGTGTCGGGGCTCGACGTGTTGCAGCAGCAATCGGAACTCGACGCGACGCGCACGCAGCGGCAACTGCTCGTGAACCAGCGCGCGCAGTTCGACACGGCGATCGCTGCGCTGATCGGCGTGCCGGCGCCGCAATTCACGATCGCCCCTGCCGTCGAACTGCCGCCGATCCCGGTGCTGCCCACCGGCATGCCGAGCGACCTGCTGCAACGCCGCCCCGACATCGCCTCCGCCGAACGCGCGATGGCTTCGGCCAACGCGAGCATCGGCGTCGCGCGTGCGGCATACTTCCCCGATCTGACGCTGTCGCCGCAGCTCGGCTGGGAAAGCACCCGTTTCGCGAGCCTGTTCGGTGCGCCGGCGCTGGCGTGGTCGATTGGGGCATCGGCGGGCGAGGTGCTGTTCGATGGGGGCAAGCGCGCGGCGGGTGTGGCGTTTGCGCGCGCCGGCTATGTCGCGGCTGAGGCAAACTACCGGCAAACCGTGCTCGACGCGTTCCAGCAGGTGCAGCGCGCGGTGACCGGTCTGGCGGTGCTCGACGACGCGCATGCGCGCGCGCACGAGGGCGTCGTCGATGCGCAGCACCTGCTGAGCCTCGCCAACGACCGTTATGCGGGCGGCCTGACCGCCTTCATCAACGTGCTCGACGCCGAACAGCAGCTATTGACCGCACAGCGTACCGAGGTGCAGATTGCAGGGGATCAGGCCGCCCTTGTCGTGCAACTGGCAAAGGCGCTCGGCGGCGGCTGGCGGCCCGATGCGGCGCGGCAGAATGGCGGTGTGGGGCAAACTGCACAAGCGGCACCGATAACACACGACGTAACACCCGCAGCAGCTAGCCCGGACAATCCGAGGATGTGATGAAAGTACTGCTGATCGAAGATGAACCGAAGGTCGTCGAATACCTGCGCAATGGCCTCTCCGAACAAGGCTGGGTGGTCGACGTCGCGACCGACGGCGAGGACGGTGCGTTCATGGCGATGGAATACGACTTCGACGTGGTGATTCTCGACGTGATGCTGCCGAAGCTCGATGGCTTTAGCGTATTGAAGAGGATTCGCGCGCAGAAGCAGACACCGGTCATCATGCTGACTGCGCGCGACCGCGTCGACGATCGCGTGCAGGGTCTGCGCAGCGGCGCCGACGATTACCTGATCAAACCGTTTTCGTTTCTCGAACTGGTCGAGCGGCTGCACGCGCTGACGCGCCGCGCGCGTACCCAGGAATCGACGCTGATCTGCGTGGGCGATCTGCGGGTCGATCTGATCAGCCGGCGCGCGAGCCGCGACGGCACACGGCTCGAACTGACCGCGAAGGAATTCCAGCTGCTTAGCGTGCTGGCGCGCCGGCACGGCGAAATTCTGTCGAAGACGCAGATCACCGAGCTGGTGTGGGACGTCAACTTCGAGAGCGACACGAATATCGTCGAGACGGCGATCAAGCGGCTGCGTGCGAAGCTCGACGGGCCGTTTGCGAATCGCCTGTTGCATACCATCCGCGGGATGGGCTACGTGCTCGAAGAGCGCGAGGGAGTCTGATCATGATGAACCTGTCGATCTCGCGCCGGCTATCGATCATGTTCGCGATGGTCTCGCTGCTGGTGTTCACGCTGGTCGGCGTGGGGCTCTTCGTGGTGATGGAACGTCAGTTGAGTGGCGATGTACGCGCAACGCTCGACGCTCGCGCCGAGATCGCCCGCTCGGTGATCGCGCGTGTGAGCACGCCGGAAAAATGGCATTTCGTCACCGAGCATCTGAGCGATCTGTCGCCGGCGGGGCGGCCGCTCTTCTTTATCCAGAGTTCCGATCCGCGGTTTCGTTTCGGTACGCCGTTTACCGCTGAAAAGCAGCTTTCCACCGACGGCCGTTATCGCGTGATCCGGGTTGCCGGGCTGAACGCCGACATGGTGACGACGGAGTTCACGGTACCGGCTGCGGGCGTGCGTCCGGCCGTCGATGTCGTGGTGGCCGGCGACTGTACCGCGAGCGAACGCACGCTGCACCACCTCGCGGTCACACTCGCCGCGCTGATCGCGCTGGCATGCGCGACCGTGCTGTTGCTGAGCAGCGTCGTCACGCGCTTCGGCTTGCGCCCGCTTGCGCGGCTCTCGGACGAAGCGGGGCAGGTGAGCGCCGGTAACCGCGGGCAGCGGCTGCGCACCGACGAGTTGCCCGGCGAACTGCACGATCTCGCGACGTCGTTCAACGGCGCGCTCGAGCGGCTCGACGGCGCGTATGGTCGGCTCGAGTCGTTCAACGCGGACGTTGCGCACGAACTGCGCACGCCGGTCAGCATCCTGATCGGCCAGACCGAAGTCGCACTGACCCGCGACCGCTCGATCGGCCAGTTGCAACAGACGCTGCAATCGAATCTCGAAGAACTCGAACGGCTGCGTGTGATCGTTAACGACATGCTGTTCCTGTCGCGCCGCGATCGCGGCGAACGCGCAATCAACCTGACCGACGTGTGGATGGCCGACGAAATTACCCGCATGCTCGATTTCATGGACATCGCGTTCGACGAAGCGCAGCTGCGGGTCGAGTTGAGCGGCAATGCGCGTGCATCGGTGGACCCTTCGCTGGTCGGCCGGGCACTGACCAACCTGCTGACCAATGCGATCCAGCATTCGCAGCCGGGCGGCACCGTATCGGTCAGCGCGCAACAGCGCGGCGAGCTGGTGTTCGTGGCGGTATCGAATGTGGGCACGCCGATCGCGCCGGAACTGCGGATGAATATCTTCGAGCGCTTCTACCGGCTCGACGAATCTCGCTCGAACAGCGGCGAGAACCACGGGCTCGGTCTCGCGATCGTCAAGGCGGTGGCCGAGATGCATGGCGGCAGCGTGTTCGTGAGCTGCGAGGACGGTGTCAATACGTTTGGCTTTTCGGTGGCCGCGGCAAGCGCCCATAACGCACCCGATGAACGGCCGGTCAGCGACGCGCGGCGGCCGTTGCGGGTGCCGGAAGCTGCGCTGCTATTTCCCGCTTCGCGCCGGCGTAATCGCGCGTAGGGCGGTTGGGCCCGGTCCAGCTTCGTCCGGGGCCGCCGGGGTCCCGCCCGGATCTGCCGAGGTCTGCCCGAGCCGTCCGGTCTGCCTGGTCGATCCGCCCCGGCCCCGCTCGACGCACATTCCCGCAACCAGCCCACGCACGGGCAACCACAACCATCCCCGCCCCGCCTGACCGTCAGATGACAAAACGGTCATTTTCCAGCCAGTGTTCCGACAGCACCTCGCGCCTAGACTGTGCCCATACCGAGGTACCCGTCGCTCTTGCATTCGCCGCGACGGTTCAATGGGACTGGCCCCCGCCGGTCCGATGCACGAGCCACTGGAGTCGTTTCATGGATCATCTGGAATCGATGCGGATTTTCGTTCGCGTTGCGGATCTCGGCAGCTTTGTCCGTGCGGCGCAGGCCCTCGATGTGTCGGGCGCCGTCGTGACCCGCCACGTGGCCGGCCTCGAAGGGCGGCTTGGCGCGCGCCTGCTGAATCGCACGACGCGCAGCCTGTCGCTGACCGAAGCCGGGCAGCTTTACCTGGAGCGCGCCCGCCAGGTGCTCGGCGAACTCGAAGACGTCGAACAGATGGTGCTGTCGCGCAATCATCAGCCGATCGGTACGCTGCGCATCGTTGCTCCCGTCGAATTCGGCATGCATAACCTCGGGCAGGTGCTGCAGACCTACACCGAGCGCTATCCGAAGGTGACACCCGATGTGACGCTGGTCGACCGGCCCGTCGATCTGGTCGAAGAGGGCTTCGACGTCGGCGTGCTGGTGTCGTCGCAGGTGCGGGCCGGCAGCATCGTGGCGCGTCGTTTCACGACGACCTATCTGATCGCATGCGCGGCGCCGGCCTATCTCGCGAAGCACGGCGTGCCGCGGCAACCCGAGCAACTGAACGACCATGCATGGCTCGGCCAGTCGTCCGATTCCTGGGCGGCTGCACAGACCTTCATGAATAGCGACGGCAACGTGCGCGTGAGTCCGTCCGGTGCGGTCGTCGCCAACAACACGGAAATGCTGCGCCGCTGCGCGCTGCTCGGCATGGGGATCGCGATCCTGCCCGCCTATCTGGTCGACGAGGATCTTGCGAACGGCCGCCTCGTGCGGTTGCTCGACGATTACACGCTGCCGCATATCGAGTACAGCGTCGCCTATCCGAGCCGCCGCCATCTGCCGGCGAAGGTGCGAACCTTCGTCGATCATGTCATCGCGCGCTTCGGCGCCATGCAGGCCGATGCGCCGCGCGTGGTCGACGATGCGCTCGACCACGCACACGAAGACGCGCTCGTATAGGCCGGTTCGGCCTGCAGAGAGCGGAGATTCAGCGGATGGAAGGCGGTTTTACGACCCGGCGCCGTTATCGCGCGGCGGGTCGTCGCTTTTTTCCAGCTCGGCGATGACCGTATCGATCAGGCCACTGCGTTTCCATTGCAGCCAGCGGGCGTAGCAGGTCTGCGACGGCGGAAAGGTGGACGGCAGGTGGTGCCACTTCTCGTGATTCAACAGAACCCACAGCACGCCGTTGAGCACATCGCGCGACTGTCTGCGCGGCCGGCCGACGTTCGTGGGCCCCGCCGCAGGTTCCTCAAATAGATGACAGACACGCAGCCACGCGTCGTCTGTCAGGGGGACGGTTGTCATACAGCAAACTTCGTTAACTAGTAGGTACACTGAATTATGCCAAAACCGTGCATGGTTGAATATTCAATGTAGGTGGCTTTTCCCGACTGGTTAGAGGAATTTTGCAGTTTGTTGGCAATTTGTCTGAATAAAGTAAAAAGGTCAGACAATTTTCCATCTTTATACAAGCTGTTTCACAGAACTGTCGTCGTTGCTGCTCCTGTAAGCAGGAATAAGCGGGAATCAGCGCGGCCCGAGCGTCTTCGCGGCCGTGCTGCGCCAGGTAGCGTCGAGTCCATCGAGCACGGCAGACAGATCGCCGGTGGGTCGCGAGAAGTAATAGCCCTGTACCAGCACGTTGGGCCACTGTTCCAGCCAGTGCGCCTGATCGGCGGTTTCCACGCCTTCCACGACAACGCGAATATCGAGTTTTTCGAGCAACGCCAGGATACCGGCGATCACCGCGCTCGCCCGCTGACGCGTCGGCACGAAAGCCAGCAGTTCGCGCGCGAGCTTCACCGTGTCGACGTCCATCTCGCTGAGCAGCGCAAACGACGAGTAGCCGGTACCGAAGTCGTCCATCGAGATGCGGATGCCCGCTTCGCGCAACGGCCGGGTCAGCGTTCTCGTCGCGAGGATCTTCGCCGTGTCTTCCGTTTCCACCAGTTCGATTTCGAGCAACGCGGGTGCGACGCCGTGCATCTGCGCGATCGCTTCGACTTCGGCGGCGAAATTTTCCTGTGCCGCAACCGAAGGCGGTACGTTGACGGCGAGCGGAAGCGCCTTTTGTCCCGCGCGCAGGCATGTCGCGAGTTGCGCGCAGGCGCGATCGATCACGAAGTGTGTGACGTCGACGGCGACCTCGAGATCGTCGTGAAGCGCAGGAACAAAAGCGTCCGGCAACAGCAGACCGTAGTCGGGATGGTTCCAGCGGATCAACGCTTCGATGCGCTCGAGCTCGAGCGTGCGCGCGCCATAGATGCCCTGAAACACCAGATGAAATTCGCCCGCGCTCAAGCCTTGCTGGATGCGCTGGCCGAGACGGTTGCGCACCGGCGTGTCGAGTGCGTCGATTGGATCGATTGCGACTGCCTGTCGTATGTGTTCGATTTGCACCGGAGGTCCCCGTCTTTTGCCGTGTCGATTCGCATGCGCGCTTTTTTTCATGGTCACTCTTTCAGATCGCGCGAGGCCACATTACCCCTGCGGGAATCAGCACGTTTCATGCCATCGATTGGGATCGGCACGAACCCGTTGTGCGCGCTACACGCACGTGTGTAGTCGCGGTTTTGCGCGTCGTATTTCGCACTGAAGGACCGCGCTTCGCATCGGTCACACGCGCGTTTGTTCCGGCCTGTTACGGCGGAGCGTTACGTAACGGGCGCGTTTTCTTTGCATGCGCCGCGAGGTCCCGAAGCACGAATCAGCGCAACAACATTAACTCAAAACGCATAGCACATGCGCTCCTTAGGACCGTGTACGAGTTTTCGATAGAACGTTGTCCGACAATTGGCATGGATGCTGCTTATTCGATGGCGCAGTGCACAACCTGACATCAATAAGACAGGATCCGTAAATGACTATCTGTTTGAATCAACCGTTCTGGTCCGGGGCGAGCCAGCGGTTCTTCTCCTCACCACCCCGGTCCGTGTGTTCTGCACGGACCCGTCCAAGCCGGGCGCGCAGTCGTATCGATTGTGCGATGCCGGATCCAAGTAGTTCGTAAAACGCAAGTACTGAAGACCGCTTGATCGGCATGACGGACTGATTGTTCCGTACGGCGTTCGTGCGTCCGTACGACAGGCAGGTTCGATGCGACAGGCGGCGGTGCGTAGCAGCGCGCTTTTTCGCGTGCGGGGAGAAGTGTTGCCGCGCGAAACGCAACGGCTGGACGCAACCGGCTTGGCGGTGACATACGACGACCATTCGCAGACGACGTGCCGCCTGATGGGCGATTGCGCGTGGGCGAAGCAGAGGACGACCAGAGCATGAGAACAAACCGATCGCACCGCGGTACAGCGACCCGCCTCCTGCTGCGCGAGCAGCATGCGTCGTGCCGGCATACGGGGATGCCGACGTGAGTACCGCCGACTTCGCTTTCACACGACGCAGCACGCAGGGTTCCGGACCGCCAGGGCTGCTCGCGCGCGCAGTCGACGTGCTGCTGATCGTCGGCGGTGCGGCGGCTGCGGCACAGATCCGCTTCGAGCACGTCGCACACAGCCGCCTCGATGCCGCGTTCGTTGCGTTTGCAACAGCCTTCACGCTGGCGCTGTTTCCGGTGTTCGGCATCTATCAGTCGTGGCGCGGTCGTTCGCTGCTGCGACTCGCGAGCCAGATATCGCTGGCATGGGTGGTCGTGCAGGGCTGTGCGCTGGTGTTGATGTTCTCGCTGCACCGCACGGATTTCATCTCGCGACTGTGGTTCGCGTACTGGACCGGCATTACCGGCGGCGGGTTGATCGTCTCGCGGCTCGCAACGCATGCCGTGTTGCGGCGCGTGCGCCATGCGGGGCTGAATCTGCGCAACGTCGCGGTCGTCGGGCGCGGTGTGCATTGCCACGACGTGGTGAGCAATATCGTGGCGTCGCCGGCGAGCGGGTTTCGCGCGGCCGCTGTGTTCGATGTCGCTCCGAACGTTGTTCCCGCAAGCAACGCCGCCATGCCAGGCGTGCCGACCTTCGACGATCTCACGCAGTTCATCCGCCATGTTCGCGAGCAAGGGTGGCAGGAGCTGTGGCTCGCGTTGCCGCTGTCGGAAGAACGCACGATGCTGCGCCTCGTCAGCGAGTTCCGCGACGACCTCATCAACATCCGTTTCATTCCGGACATCAGCAGTCTTGCGTTGTTCGACGGCGGCATGATCGATCTGATCGGTGTGCCGGCGATCAACCTCGCCGCATCGCCGCTGCCGCCGCATGCGCTCGCAAAGAAGGAACTGTTCGATCGCGTGTTCGCGGTGCTCGCGCTACTCGCACTGACGCCGCTACTGATCGCCATCGCGCTGGCCGTCAAGGTGTCTTCGCGCGGCCCGGTGCTGTTCAAGCAGCGGCGCAAGGGCGCGGACGGCCGCGTATTTCGCATCTACAAGTTCCGCACGATGCGCACGCACGACGAAGCGGCCGGCGTCGTTACCCAGGCAACCCGCAGCGATGCGCGCGTGACGTCGCTGGGCCGCTTTCTGCGCCGCACGAGCCTCGACGAGCTGCCGCAGTTCGTCAACGTGCTGCGCGGCGAGATGTCGGTGGTGGGGCCGCGTCCGCATGCGCTCGAACACGACGAGCTGTACCAGAAGGTGGTCAGCGGCTACATCCACCGTTACCGGATCAAGCCAGGGATCACCGGCTGGGCGCAGGTGAACGGTTTTCGCGGCGAAACCGATCGCGTCGAGAAGATGCAGGGACGCGTCGAGCACGACCTGTACTACTTGCGCAACTGGTCGTTTGCGCTCGACATGCGCATCGTCGCGGCGACGATCGCAAGAGGCTTTAGCGACAGCAACGCATTTTGACGGCGCGAACGTGCCGCACAGGCGGCGCGCGCGGTACACGCAAAAAAAGAATTGCAAGCAATACGGGGTGAATCAGATGGGACCTTTGACGAACCGGTGCAACGCCGGCAAAACAGGTGGGCGCCGCAGGCCGGCAGCGCTCGCGCTGAGTATCGTGGCAAGCGTTGCGTTGTCCGCCTGCGGCGTGGCGCCCGGCATGCGGATGATCACGCCTGCCACATTGCCGGTGACGGGTGGCGACGCCCAAACGCCGGCCACCGACATGCCGGTGCCGATCGCCGACATCAATACGACGCTGATCCGGCAACTGCGCGACGACGCTGCGCAGGCCAACGTCGACCAGCTGCGCGAGCTGTCGGTGAAACCCGGACCGTACACGCTCGGTATCGGCGACGTGCTGCAGATCACCATCTGGGACCACCCCGAACTGACGGCCGCGCTCGGAGCGCAACCGCAGATCGCCGGTCGTCCATTCGATCCGGCGCTCGGCTTCGTGGTCGACAGCGGCGGCAACGTCCAGCTGCCGTATGCGGGCAGCGTGCACGTCGCGGGCCTGCGGACCGATCAGGCGCAACAGACGGTTTACGCGGCGCTCGCTCGGGTCTTCGCCAAACCGCAGGTGACGGTGCGGGTCGCATCGTTTCGCGCCAAACAGGTCTATGTGGACGGCGAAGTGCATACGCCTGGAACCGTGCCGGTCAACGACGTACCGATGACGCTCTACGAAGCGATCAGCCGCGCGGGCGGCTTCAACCCGACGGCCGATCAAAGCCGCATGGTGCTCGTGCGCGACGGCGTGTCCTATTCGCTGAACCTGTCGCGGATGCTGGAGCGCGACCAGAACCCGTCGGACATCGTGCTGAAGACAGGCGACCTGTTGCGTGTCGTCTCGCGCGACGACAACGGCGTGTACGTCATGGGCGAAGTCAACAAACCCGTGACTGCAATCCCGATGAAGACCGGCAAGCTCACGTTGAGCGATGCGCTGTCGCAGGCAGGCAGTCTCAACACCGCGAGCGCCGACGCCGCGCAGCTGTATGTGATTCGCGGCTCGCTCGAAGCGAAGCCGCAGGTCTATCACCTCGATGCGCGCTCGCCGGTGTCGGTGGTGCTCGCGAACCAGTTCGAACTGCAGCCGAAGGATGTCGTGTACGTGGATGGCAACGGTCTCGTGCGCTTTAGCCGCGTACTGAGCTTGTTGTTGCCGGGGATCAACGCCGGTCTCACTGCAGCGATTGTGACGAAATGATCGAACGGATTCTTGTTGTGTGCGAGGGCAACCTCTGCCGCAGCCCGATTGCGCAGGGCCTGTTGCGGCGTGAGATGGCGGACACGGTGGTGGCGTCGGCGGGGCTGTCGGCGGTTGCCGGTACTGCGATCGATCCGGTCGCTGCATCGTTGCTGGCGGCGCGCGGTATCGACATGTCCGCGCATCGGGCGCGCCGGCTCGACGAGCGGATGTGCCGCGTCGCCGATCTGATTCTCGTGATGGAACTGGCGCAGCAGCACGCCATCGAGCGCTTCTATCCGATTGCACGCGGCCGTGTGTACCGGCTTGCCGAAGCGTATCCGACCGACGTGCCGGACCCGTACGGACGACCGCATCGTAGTTACGAGTACGCGCTGACGCTGATCGACCACGGCGTGCAGGACTGGACCAGACGCATTGCCAGCCTCGCACGCAGCAGTCGCTACTGACGCTGCACATGAGCTCCTGACGTTTTCCATCGTTTTCCGTATCTGCATCGACAACCTGTAGCGACTATGAATGCTCCAAACCTGCAGCACCAGTTTTCCCGCGACGCGGACGAGATCGACATCCGCGCAGTGCTCGATGTGCTGATCAAGAACGTAAAGACCATCGTCGCCGTGACGGCGGTGTTCGTGCTGGTGGGCGCGCTGTATGCGCTGCTCGCGCGGCCGGTCTACAGCGTCGATATCACCGTGCAGGTGGAAAGCAACGACGATCTGGCCGGCGCGGCCGCGGGCAATCTGATTGGCGGATTGAGTTCGCTGTTCGATGTGAAATCGACCGATGACGGCGAGATGGAGATTCTCCACTCGCGGCTCGTCACGGATAAGGTCGTCGACGACCTGCGGCTCTATATCGATGCGCAGCCGCACTACTTCCCTGTGATCGGCGCGTGGATCGCGCGCCACGGTCATACGCTGTCGCGGCCGGGGCTATTGGGCATGGGCGGTTACGCGTGGGGTGCCGAAAGTATCGCGGTGAACCAGTTCGACGTACCGAAAGACTTCGAAGAGGACAGCTTCACGGTCACCGCGCTCGGTGCCGGCCGCTACCGCCTCTCGGGCAGCGACCTCGACACCGATGCAACCGGCCAGGTCGGCACGCCGCTGAAGGTCGCCACGCCGCAGGGCGACATCACGCTGCTGGTCGCGCAACTGAATGGCCGCACGAACGCACAGTTCGTCGTGAAGCGCTATTCGAAGCTGAAGGTACTCGACAAGCTGCAGAAAGACCTGACCATTACCGAGAAGGGCAAGGACCAGTCGGGCGTGATTGGCGTGACCTACGAGAACCCCGATCCGGCGCTTGCGTCGGCCGTACTGAACGAGATCGCCGACAACTACGTGCGCCAGAATGCCGACCGCAAGGCGGCGACGGCAGAGAAGTCGCTGCAGTTTCTGAACGCGCAGTTGCCCGATGTCGAGCGCCAGTTGCGCACTGTCGAAGACCGCCTCAACGCGTATCAGAACAAGCACGAAGTGGTGGATCTCAGCGAACAGGCGAAGGCCATCCTGACGCAGTCGGTGGCGGCGCAATCGAGCCTCTTCGAACTCGAACAGAAACGCAAGGAACTCACCGCGCTCTATACCCCGGAGCACCCGGCACTTGCCGCGCTCGACCAGCAGATCGCGGCGGCGCGCGCGAACATGGATTCGTTTAACGGCTCGATCCAGCGGCTTCCGGATGCGCAGCAGAACATCGTGCGGCTGCGCCGCGACGTGACTGTCGAAACCGATCTCTATGTCGGCTTGCTGAACAGCATGCAGCAATTGCGGCTCGCCACCGCGAGCAAGATCGGCAACGTACGCGTGATCGATCATGCGGTGATCCCCGACGAGTCGGTCAAGCCGAAACGCGTGCTGATCGTCGCGATTGCCGCGGCGCTCGGGCTGCTGTGCGGCGTGAGCACGGCGGTCGTGCGCGCCGCGCTGTTCGGCGGTCTGACCGATCCGATGGATATCGAACGCGACGCGATGTTGAACGTAATCGCGACGATTCCGCTCAGCGGCGCGCAGCGCCAGCTGATGCGACCCGGCGAGCGTTCCGATCTCGTCCCGTCGATCCTCGCCCTTGCGCGACCGCAGGAACCCGCCGTCGAGGCGCTGCGCAGCCTGTGTACCGCCTTGCAGTTCGCGTTGCTCGAACGGCCGGACAACAACCTCGTGCTGATGACGGGACCGTCCGGTGGGATCGGCAAGTCGTTCATTTCCGCGAACGTGGCGACGTTGATCGGCCTGTCGAAGAAGCGCGTGCTGCTGATAGACGGCGATCTGCGGCGCGGACACCTCGCGACCGACTTCGGCGTGCCCGGCCGCGTTGGCTTGACCAACGTGCTGCGCGATGCCACGCCGCTCGGCGAAGCGATCGTCGCCGACATCACGCCGAACGTCGACTTCCTGCCCACTGGACCACTGGTTTCGCAGCCGGTCGAACTGTTCTCGGCGGGCGGACTCGCGGACGTGCTTGCATGGGCCGCGCAACGCTACGACGTCGTGCTGCTCGATGCGCCGCCCGTGTTGCCCGTGACCGACGCGACGGTGTTCGCGCCGTATGCGGGAATCGTGTTGCTCGCCGCGCGCTCGGGGATGACCAGCAACGGCGAAATTCTCGAATCGGTCAAGCGTATCGAACGTGTCGGCGCGAAGGTGACCGGTGTGGTTTTCAACGGATTCAGGCCGGGCCTGCGCTCGGCGCAGTACGGCAACTACGGTGGTTATGCCTACCGGGGCAACGAGCAGGAAGCACAGCTTGGCAGTCGTTGAAGACGTTGACGGAGCGATACATGGACATCGGCAGAAAGAAGATTCTCGTCACGTTCGGCACGCGGCCGGAGGCGATCAAGATGGCTCCGGTCGTGCGCCGCCTGCGCGCAATGGAGCACGTCGACTGTGAAGTGTGCGTGACTGCACAGCACCGGCAGATGCTCGACCAGGTGCTCGATCTGTTTGCGATCGCACCCGATTACGACCTCGACGTGATGCGGCCGGGCCAGACGCTGGCCGGACTGAGCGCACACATGCTCGGCAAACTTGGCCCGGTACTCGAAGCGAGCCGGCCCGACCTCGTACTGGTCCACGGCGATACGACGACGACCTTCGTCACGTCGCTTGCTGCGTACTACCAGCGCATACCGGTCGGCCATGTGGAAGCGGGGCTGCGTACCGGCAACCTGTACTCGCCCTGGCCGGAAGAGGCGAATCGCAAGCTGACTGCCGCACTCGCGGCACATCATTTCGCGCCGACCGAAACGTCGCGCGGCAACCTGCTGCGCGAAGGCATCGCGCCCGGACGAATCGTCGTGACCGGCAACACCGTGATCGATGCGCTGCTGACGGTGCAGGCGCGGCTCGATCGCGAGCGCGACCTTGCGCAGCGTTTGCGCAGTGCGTTCGCGTTTCTCGACGAGACGAAGAAGATGATCCTCGTTACCGGTCATCGACGCGAGAATTTTGGGCAGGGGTTCGAAGACATTTGCGCCGCGCTGCGACGCATCGCTGCATCGCATCCGCAGGTGCAGATCGTCTATCCCGTGCATCTGAATCCGCAGGTCCGCGAGCCGGTGAACCGGCTGCTCGGCAACGTACGCAACGTCGTACTGATCGAACCGCAGGAGTATCTGCAGTTCGTGTTTCTGATGACGCGGGCGTGGCTGATCCTGACCGATTCGGGCGGAATCCAGGAAGAGGCGCCGTCGCTCGGCAAGCCGGTGCTCGTGATGCGCGATACCACCGAGCGGCCCGAGGCGGTTGCGGCGGGCACCGTGCGTCTTGTCGGGACGGACGCACAGCGCATTGCGGACACGGTCGCGCGTCTGCTGAACGACACAGCGGAGTACGAGGTGATGAGCCGCGCCCATAACCCGTACGGCGACGGACAGGCTTGCGAGCGGATTGCCGCTGCGTTGCCTGCGGTGCTCTGGGGGGACGCGCTGCAGGCCGAGCAGACCGATGCCGTGCATTAGATCGATTACAGACAGTCAAAACAATCAGGCGAAGAGACCTACGCTATGTCATTCGATGTCGTTTCCATTCTTGGGCTCGGGTATATCGGGCTCCCTACGGCGGCTGCGTTTGCAGCGCGCCGCAAGACCGTCGTCGGTGTCGACGTCAATCGCGAGACGGTCGATACGATCAATCGCGGCGATGTTCACATCGTCGAACCCGAACTCGACATGCTGGTGCGTGCCGCGGTGACACAGGGACATCTGCGCGCGACTACCGAGGCCGAGCCAGCCGATGCGTTTCTGATCGCGGTGCCGACGCCGTTCTGCGAAGGCCACAAACCTGATCTGAGTTATGTCGAAGCGGCGAGCCGTGCGATTGCACGGGTGCTGAAGGCGGGCGATCTCGTCGTGCTCGAGTCGACTTCCCCGGTGGGCACCACCGAGAAGGTGGCTGCATGGATGGCTGAGATGCGACCTGACCTGAGCTTTCCGCAGCAGGCGGGTGAGGCGTCGGATATTCGTGTTGCGCATTGTCCGGAGCGCGTGCTGCCGGGGCACGTGATTCGCGAGTTGGTGGAGAACGATCGTGTGATTGGCGGGATGACGCGTCGCTGCAGTGAAGTCGCGGCTGACCTGTATCGGACGTTCGTGCGCGGCGAGTGCGTGTTGACCGATGCGCGCACCGCGGAGATGTGCAAGCTGACAGAGAACTCGTTTCGCGACGTCAACATCGCGTTTGCCAACGAGCTGTCGATTATTTCGGACACGCTCGACATCAATGTATGGGAGCTGATCCGGCTGGCGAACCGGCATCCGCGTGTGAGCATTCTTCAGCCGGGGCCGGGGGTGGGTGGGCACTGTATTGCGGTTGACCCGTGGTTTATCGTCGATTCGGCGCCGGAGCAGGCGCGGTTGATCCGGACGGCGCGGGCTGTTAATGATGATAAGCCGCATTATGTGGTGGAGCGGGTAGAGCGCGCGGCGAAACGGTTTCGCGAACCGGTGATCGCCTGCCTCGGCCTCGCGTTCAAGGCCAATATCGACGACCTACGCGAGAGCCCGGCCATCGAGATCGTGAGTCAGCTTGCGCAACGGTTCGAAGGACAGGTGATCGCCGTCGAGCCTAACGTCGACGCATTGCCGCCATCGCTGCACGGCCGGGTGCGCTTTGGCGATCTGTCGAGCGCATTGGCGCAGGCCGATGTCGTCGTGATACTCGTCGATCACACGCCGTTTCGACGCATCGATCCGGTGAGGTTGCAGGCGAAGGTGGTGATTGATACGCGGGGGGTGTTGTCGCATGGCTAGGCGAGGACTTGGCCTGGCGGCCGGTTACGCGACTTCGTTGATCGGCGGAATCGGTGCGCTGGTGTTGTACGCCCACGTACTCGGCCCCGCTGATTATGGGCGGCTCGCTGTTTACCTGGCATTAGTCGAAGCGATTCAAGGAGTGCTGTTCCAGTGGCATCGGCTAGCGGTCGTGAAATTCTGGGCGGTCAACGAGGACGCCGATCTTGCGTCGTATCTGGCGACCAGCCATCTGACGTGGGTGGGGATGGCATGTGTAGTCGTGGTAGCTGGACTGGCAATCGTGACGGTCGGCAGTCGACCGCCAGTTGAATGGCTGGCAGCCGCTGCGATGGGCGTAGGCAAGAGTGCTGCACTGTACGCACAGGAGCTTGCGCGAGCGTCGGGGGCAGGCCTGCGCTATGCGGTCGGTTCGCTTTTAATGACGCTCGTGTGTGCCGCTGTGGGTGTCGAGGCGTACCGGGTCAGTCATTCGATAGTCGCAATACTGGTGGCGTCGACCGTCGTGTTTGCCTGCACCGCTGTCGTGTGTGGATGGAGAAGAGGAGAAACCGGCTTGCGTGGCAGGTTCCGGCGCGGTCATTTTCGTGCGATGTTGAGGTATGGCTTGCCGCTGATCCCCGTGTTCGTCGCCACCGTTGCGATGACGCGTCTCGACCGTCCAATCCTCGCGCAATTCGAACCTGCACGCATTGTAGGTATCTATGCAGCGACCGCAACGCTTGTGTCCAATGTCATTTCGGCGGCGTGTCTGCTCGTAGTGACGCCAGCCTATCCGTGGCTGTTGCGCGAGAAAGAACGGCGTACGGCCGCCGACTATCGACGGCTGCATGTCCAGACCGGGCTCCTGATGCTCGGTGGTGTGCTAGCGGTGTCGACGTCAATGTACTGCGCTCGTGGTGTCGCAATGCCTTTGCTGCTGGGTAACGATATCGGCGAGGCGGCACAGTCTTTAGTTCTTCCGTTACTGGCAATTACCGTCGTCGGAGGCTTTAGGGCGCATTTTTTTGACCAGACATACCACCTCTTTTCGAGGACGCGCACGTTGATGATGCTCAATCTTGCAACGCTTGGCATGGCGGTTACCGCGCTGTATGTCGGAGCGCGCATCGACGGATTGAACGGTCTGCTGGTCGGTCTGGCCGTCGCGAACGGTCTCTCGCTTTTGCTAAGCGCGATTTTTTCAAGGGCGTTTATCGATCTCCGCAAGCTGACGGATGGCATCGGTTTACTGCTCGTTGTGCTGGTGACCGCAGGTATCGCCGGCCGCCTCGCGGCAGTGATGGGCTGGTTCCGGATTCTGGACGATCACTTGCGAGGCATTGCGACTGCCGGGATTGTCGCAGTCGTGTTTGCCAGCGGGATGTACCTCGCCAATATTGGTGCATTGCGTACGATGTTATCGAGGCGCTCATGAAGCAGAGCTACGACGTAATTTTGCATATTCCTTCACTGGGGGGCGGCGGTGCCGAGCGGGTGGCGCTAGACATCGCGCGACATTTCGTCGCCGAAAAGAAGACTGTCGCACTCTTTATCTATCGAAACGGATCCGCCTACGAGTTGCCTGCCGGAGTCGACGTAATCGTTTCGCGCAGCAACGGACACATCGGGCGTGTTCTGGAGTTTCGTGCACTATTGCGCAACGTAGAAGTGCAGACGGTGGTGTCGTTTCTTCCCTATGCCAATCTGGTGTCGCTACTCGCTAATCTATGGGTGAGGCAACGCCCGCGACTCGTGGTAAGCGAGCACCTTTCGTCCGTGGAGTTGGGGCATCCCAGTCTCAAGGAGCGTATCAAGTTTGCGCTTCTCACTCTTTTGTATAAGCGAAGCGACTGCATCGTTGCGGTGTCGGAAGGCATCGCCGCAGATCTGAGAATGCGGCTCGGAAAGGCGATCTCCCACAAGATCGTGGTTATTTATAACCCCTGCCGCATAACGGAAATATACGATTCGTGTCCATCTGGGGACGCGCAAAACCAGACCATTCTGGCGGTCGGAAGACTGGTTCCGCAGAAAGGCTTTGACACACTGATTTCGGCATTTCGCGATGTCAGGAAAAGAGTGGCCGATGCCCAACTGACGATTCTGGGTGAAGGTCCAGAACGCCTGAAACTAGAGGCGTTGGTGGCGCAATACGGCTTGCAGGAGAGCATCGCGTTACCGGGTTTCTCACGAGATATCGCCGGTGCGTACCAGTGTGCCGATCTCTTCGTTTGCTCCTCGCGTGCAGAGGGTTTTGGAAACGTGATCGTGGAGGCGCTGTCGTTCGGTCTCCCGGTTGTTTCAACTGCATGCAGGCATGGACCCGAGGAGATTCTCGAAGGCGGTCGATACGGAACTCTGGTACCGGTTGGTGATGAGCGTGCGCTCGCGGACGCGATCGTCGCAGCGTTGGGAACGACTGTCGATTCGATGAGACAGATTGCGCGATCCAGGGATTTCTCGCTCGACATCATAGGCGACCGCTACATGAAGGTCGCGGGGTTCAACGCATGAAACGCAGACTGCTTTCAATGATCGGACTGACGATGTGTTTCGGTAGGGAACACACGCAGCCAGTCGAGATGAAAGTGACGTACACCGAACACGGATCGTTGCAATGAGCACATTGTCTTTCGAGGTATCCGCGCGTTTAGCGCGTCGACAACTCAGTTGCGGTGCTGTGGGATTTGCCGTTCTGGCGATTTCGTATCTCGCGTTCTGTATCAGCGACACGATGCTTGCGCTGGACGACGATCGCTCTCAGGTAATCAAGATTTGTGCGTTCGGTCTTCTCTTGCTGGCGCTCGCGATGCGTCCGCGATTTCACCGATTGATTCTACTCTGCGCTCCTTTGCTCGTGCTGCTACTGATCGGACTGATGCGATCGTTCAATTACGACGCCGGATGGGAGGAATTTCTCCGCTTTCTGTTTCCGATCGTCATTACGATGACGTTGTTTGCGTATCGAGACAGACTGGATGGACTGGTGAAGGTGTTCCTGGCCGTAGTGATCAGCAACGATCTGTTTCAGTGCTACTTCTACGCGGCGTACCTCACGGGAATGCCATTGCTGCTTCCAATACGTATTGATTCAGGGCTATTTCTGCGGGCTCAAGGCTGGATTGGATTTTTCTCGGAGTTCAGTTTCATCAACTTCTGTGCCTTCATGCTTTGCCGATGGTACAGGCCGACGAAGCTCGCCCGGTTTATGTCATGGGGTTACATGCTGTTCGCAGTTCTGGGTTTTTCGTTCAAGCTGTTTGCGCCGCTGATCTTCTATCCGCTGATCATCAAGAAGGGATCGCTGCGGGTATGGCTGGCTCTGGTGGCGGTTATCTGTGTCGTCCTGTTTTTGCTGGCCAACGGTTATCTCGACTCTCTTCTGGGGGTTGCCGCGGCGAAGCTGTCGTTTTACGTGATCGCCGGGAATTCGGCCCGAGCAGAATCGTACCGGGTGATGTTTGAGTCTCTGGGCAAGATCAATCTCATCGGAGAGGGCCTCGGATCGTTTGGCGGTCCTGCTTCGGTCAAGTATGGTTCGCCCCTTTACAGTGAATATCACTTCAACTGGTACGGCCTCGGGGACATTCTAAAGACTACCGATACTTTCTACCCTCATCTTTTTGTCGAGTTGGGATTGATCGGAGCAACGATCTGGATGCTACTGGTGTTGCTTTACGGTCAAGGTCGGAGGTGGAATGCCCCGTGGCTGTTCATTGTTGGAGCGTTCTGCTTCGACAATCTTTTTTCGATGGCCATCCTGTCTCCCTCCTACGTGTTTTCCGCGTTGCTGACCATGTATGTCTTCTCGCGAAAGTATCCGAACCCCAACGGTGTATTGAGCGGATCATGAAGCCATCTAAAAAAATGCGTAGTGCAGACGCACCTCGTCTCATTGTCCAGATCGGACCGGATATGTCGGCGCATGGCGGGATCGCTTCCGTGCTGTCCGCCTACGCGTTGCATCGGGACGGATTCGAAGCGTTCGGTTACCGACTGCTGTTCATCTCAAGCGGTGCTGGGTCCGGACGTGGTGCCCTGGGAGTATTTTTCCTGGCATGGATCAAATTGGTGATCCTGTCTCTAAGCGAGCAGGTTCATGTCGTGCATATCCATGTATCGATAAAAGGCTCGCTGCTGAGAAAACTGGTATTTGCAATAACCTGCATGCTGTTTCGCAAGAAGTACGTCATTCATGTTCATAGCGGGATGTTTCCGGCGTACTGTGCCGGTCTTCCCGGCTTCGCATGGCGGATTGTCCGCACAGTACTGACGAGCGCCCAGTATGTTATTTGTCTGTCCGGACACGCGCAGAAGCAACTCATTTCGATGCGACTGACGACACGTGAGAAATGTCGACTCGTGTACAACGGTATCGCGGAACCGATCGGCATGGAAACACGAAAAACATCGTCGTCGTCCGACATAGCGCTTACCTTTCTGGGAAAATTATCCGAACAAAAAGGGATATTCAGGTTACTGGAGGCGCTCGCGTTACTCCCAGAATCCAGTCCGCGATATCGCCTGTTTGTTGGTGGGGAGGGAGAGGTCGAGGCGCTTTCTGAATTGTCGAGAAAATATCGCCTGGACGATCGAGTGGTTTTCGGCGGTTGGGTGACCGGCGAAGCAAAGACCCAATTGCTCGCTGATACCGAGATATTTGTGCTGCCATCGAGAAGCGAAGGTTTTCCGGTATCGATTGTTGAGGCGATGGCTTTCGGTACGGCGATCGTATCCACGCGAATTCCGGGCGTAATGGATGCCATCCGGCCAGAGCTGGAGGGTTTGCTGGTCGAACCCGATGATATCGGTGGGTTGCGCGATGCGATATCGCTGCTGCTTGGCGATGCAGCCACACGTCGCCGTCTCGGCGACGCCGCGCGTCGACGGTTTCTTGATCAGTTCACGATACAGAAGACCGTCCACAGCCTCGTTTCAATATACGACAACGTGACGTGATCGCTATGGGAACGACATCCCCTTATACCTTCGATGCAACGGCAATTGCCGACTCATTGCTTGCACAGAGCAGGCTTGAGAATTTTGCCGGCTACGATCCGTTCGATGGATTGAACAGTGTTTTGTTTGACAGACTAGGGGCGAAGCGCTTTTCTCTCGCACGTATAGCATGGCTGCAATTGCACAAGCGAAGCCCGATTAATCTTCGTGGACTCGTGGGAGTCGCGAAGAAGCGAAATCCCAAGGGGATCGCACTCGTTATTCTCGGACTCATCGAGCGTCGTCGTGTCGATCGGATTGCGACAGAACTTGACGAAGCCGTAGCGCTGGGAGACTGGCTGCTTGCACAGAGTGTCGATCGAAAAGTATGGCGTCACTATGCATGGGGCTATCACTTCGACTGGGCAGCGCGAGCGTTTTACGTGCCATGCGGGAAGCCGAATGCGATCACGACTTGTTATATAGCGAGAGCGCTCTATGCGCTGGGCAACGTAACGGGGTTTGCGCGATTTACGGATGCCGCCGTCGACGCAGGGCGTTTTCTGGACGATCTATACGTGCCGACGGAAGACGCCGGATATTACGCGTACATTCCCGGTGAAACCACATTGGTGCATAACGCGAGTTTATGGTCTGCTGCAGTTGTAGCGGAAAGCGCGGTTCGTTCAAACGATAGCGGGATGCGAGAGCGGGCGCTGACTGCTGCGCGGCTGTCATCGTCGATGCAAAGGGAGGACGGTTCGTGGCCGTATGGAGCTCGTTCACATCATGGGTTTATTGACGGATTTCACACCGGTTATAACCTGGAGGCACTGAGTTCTCTTCAGGCTGCCTTCGGGACCACAGAATTCTCCCGCGTGATCGACAAAGGGATGAGGTATTACCGGAGGAATTTCTTTCTGCCCGACGGAACAGTCAAGTACTACAACGATTGCATCTGGCCCATCGATACACATTCGGTGGCACAAGCAGTTATCACGCTACTGAAGGTCGGCGGTTCCGACGAAGACCGTACACTGGTCGACGTAGTGCTGTCGCGAGCTCATCGAACGCTTTATCTTGCCAACGAAAATCGCTTTGCGTACCAGAAGGGACGCTGGCTGACCAATCGCATCAACTATTTTCGCTGGACTCAGGCTTGGGCTTTCTACGCACTCAGCTTTTACATAGCAGAAGCATCGAACTGGCGGAGGCATTGCGATGAAGCGAATTGAGTTCCTTTCATGTCCTATGGATGTTGCGACGATGGACGAGAGTGTCGAATGGATTCGCTCGAGAATAGAACGAAGGCAGTTCACGCAACACGTGGTCGTCAATGTTGCAAAGCTTGTTCACTTGCAGAAAGACCTCAAACTGGCGGAGTCGGTTCGTGCTTGCGACATGATCAACATCGACGGAATGGGCGTTGTCTGGGGCGCGCGTTTAATGGGGTTTTCTGTTCCCGAACGCGTAACAGGTGTCGACCTCTTTGAGAATCTGTTGCAGATGGCGGAAGAGCGAAGTTTGCCGATATTTTTACTCGGCGCAACCGACGCAGTGGTGACGCGGACGGCCGAAATCGTAGCTGAGCGTTATCCGAAACTGCAAATCGCCGGCTTTCATCACGGGTACTTCTGGAACGATGAGGCGCAGGTGGTGGAGAAGATCGGCAACTCCGGGGCGCGCCTGTTGTTTGTTGCAATCACGTCCCCGAGCAAAGAAAACTTCATCAATCGCTGGAAGGATCTTCTGCGCGTCGATTTCGTCATGGGCGTGGGCGGAACATTCGATGTCGTGGCGGGCAAAGTGCGCCGGGCGCCGCGATGGATGCAGCGCAGTGGCCTTGAATGGGCATTTCGCGTTCTGCAGGAGCCGCGTCGGATGTGGAAACGCTATCTCGTGACGAATTGCCAGTTCGCGATGATGTTACTCAAGATTCGTCTTGCATCGATCTTCCACCGGACTGTCGACGAACATGGCAAATAAACTTGCATGGCTGACGGGTCTCGTCTTTGCGGGAGCGACCTATGGTCTGCCACTGGCTGACGGGCATGAAAATGGCACGTACGTGCTGGTCTACAAAAGTATGTGGCGTACAGGAATCGATCCACGTCTGACGATCCAGGCGCCCGATAAAGATTCGATTTCGACGGTAACAATGCCTCCGTTTGACGGCACCGTACTCAAGGTCACGATGCGGCGTTCCGACTACATCAGTCACAAGGTTAGTGGCGTGCCGCGCGCCGAAGTGGTTTTTGCACCAGTCGCCCGCTTCGCGCCAGGACACGAATACGAGGTGAGATGGACGACGATGATCCCATCCAGTTATCCGATCGATTCGTTGCAGCCGGAGATCATTACGCAGGTTCATCACAGCAGCAGCGTGGGTTCTCCGCCGTTTTCGTTGATGTTAGCCGGAGCGCACTATCAGGTCGACGTGAGAGGTGGCTTGGGTACACCGAGTCGATCATATACATTCGGTGCGCCGCTTGAGGATGAGGGCAAGGTCGTAGCGTGGGTACTCCGTTACCGCCCGGACGACCAGGGGCAGCATGCATTGACGGACCTGTACAAGGACGGAGTGCTCGTGGTGCACAGCGCCGGCAAGCCAAATGCTTACCCCAACGATAAAAATGCCTATCTTAAGATCGGCGTGTACAAGTGGTGGTGGAATACGCGTCCGTCGGACGTCAGTGAGCGCACTATGTATTACGGTAATGTCGAGATCGGTGAGCAGTTGCTTGCGTCTGCGAAACCGTGAGGGGTTTGCTCGCCAACATGCCGCTTTGCCTGGTAGAGTGCGAGACCCGGCTGTTAGCTTCTGGAACTCTCGGCAGACAATGACATGTAACGCTGCGTAATCTCCGCATGACTAGCTGCATCAGCACTAACAGTACTACCGTTACTTCGCATAACATTGACCCGTACTACCTCATGAGCAACTTCATCGTGTTCGCTGCGTTGATCTGCGGCGCGATGAGCGGTACTACTGCTCGATTGATCGCCGGCTAGCGCCGGTGCGTTGGCTGTGCGCATCGCATGCATCACCCGCGATGCCGCAGCGTTGAATCCCGATAAGCTCCCATAAGCCCCGTGATTAAAATCCCTATGTCAGACGCGGACTGGATACGCGTCAAACCTCTTTTCGACACCCCAGAACCCGTGACAGCGCGTGGCCGCCCGCGCCGCGATGCCCGTCAGATCCTCGATGCGATTCTCTGGGTACACCAGAGCGGTGAGAAATGGCACCGGTTGCCGGCACATTTCCCACCGCAGCAGACCTGCTATGCAAAGTTCATCGCTTGGCGGCGTGCAGGCATCCTGCATCGCGTTGCTGCGATCCTCGATATCAAGCCGTTCGATACCTGATACCTGATGCTCGATGGAGCGTGTCAGGCACTTCGGTCTGAACTGCTCCAGGCGATCCCGCTTATGCAATCCCCTGCACAGCTGCAATATCCGACAAACTGCCGCGAAACTCGTAACTGCCGATGTGTCCAACCTCAAACCACGGCGCTCCATAAACAGCCCCACCCATGTCGCGCCAACGCTTACAAAAAAACAGATCTTCCGACAGCATCTCGCCACGCTCGTTCTTGCCGATATCGAAGAACGTATGAATGGTTTCGTTACCGCCGGCGCGATCCGGAGACGACATGACTTCGTTGGGATATGCATCGGCCATGTCCAGGAAAACATGCCGCTTGATTAGCATGATTCCTGTGCCGATTCCCTCGACCTCCACGGGTTTCTCGACGCTGAACCCCTGGCCCGGTTGTTTAAGCTGATAGGTTCCATATGAACCTGCCACCTTGGCCAGTTCACCCGGCGCCATGTCCGGATAGGCACGTGCCGCCGATGCAACGTTCAGCCAGTTGATTTCCTTCCGAGGACACATCGCAGCGATCACATCCAGATCGGCGTCCAGCAGCGCCAGCACGTCGTCGCTGCGGAAGACCATATCGGCATCGATAAATAGCAAGTGAGAGCAGTGGGTTCGCTTGAGGAACCAGTTGCTCAGCAGATTGCGGGCGATCGTGATGACGCTCGAGCTTTTCGTCCATGCATACTCGAAGCCTATGCCGCGTTGATACAACGCAGCCTGCAACTGCAACAACGAGTGGGTATACGAGCCGTAACACTGGTCGTTGTAGATCGGCGACGCAACCAGGATGCTGATGGGGCGCTGCGTATCATCGTGCTGGATCATTTTTTCACAGAAGGGCTGGTTGGACCGGACGCGGCCATACAGGAATTTTCCCCAGACGTTGGCGACAACGTCGCCGTCGAGTTTACGACATAGCCGGCCGGACATCTAAACACCACCTTGCCGCGATCGCGGCCATCCTTGATTCCATATCTTGAGTTCGCGGTCGCGAGTTGCACGGCAAAGTCCTGAAAGTCCTGCTTCATCGTGTTCACGATGGTCGGAAACTCCGCCTGAGTCGGCGTGCCCCGTCCGCCCGTGCCGGTATAACAGCCGAAGTTGTTCTGGCGATTGCCGGATGTGTCGCTGGCCGAATAACAGAGCAGGAAACGGACACGAGAGGGTTTGGTGACAACCAGATATGACTGGGCGTCGACGATCACGGCACCCGGATTCAACGGATCAGCCGACATCGAACCGTCGTTACCGAGCACCCATGTTGCGCCCGTATCGAGAAGACCCAGTGAACCAGGGCTCTGGTTGAGATTGATTTCCGACGGCGCAATATCGATCGGGTATGACCACACCCTGTAGGACATCGCCAGCTCTGGCCACGTGAACATGGTGACGCAATCGTTCGCGCCGGAAGTCATCGATAGTTTTGCGTTCAGGTTGGCCACATAGCCTGCCGGACATCTAAACACCACCTTGCCACGATCGCGGCCATCCTTGATGCCATATCGTGGGTTCGCGGCCGCGAGTTGCACGGCCAAGTCCTGAAAATCCTGCTTCATGATGTTCACGATTGTCGAAGACTACGCCCGTGTCGGCGTTCCTAGTCCGCCGGTGCCTGTATAACAATCGAAATTACTCTGACGACTATTAGCCATGTTAAGCGCCGAATAGCAGAGCAGGAAACTGGCTTGAGAGGGTTTCCTGATCACCAGATAGGCCTGGCTGGCGAGGACCGTGGAACCCGGATTCAACGGATCAGCGGACATCGAACCACCGCTACCCAACGCCCATGTCACGCCCGGACTCAGAAAACCAAGCGAACCAGGGCTTTGGTCAATATCAATTTCGGAAGGTGCAATACCGGCGGGATAGGAACTCGCTCTATAGAACATTGCCAGCTCAGGCGCTATTGCACCCGGTACTGGTTGAGCGTTTGCCGCGGTGGATAAAGTGGCGATCGTGACTGTCCCACAAGCAAACGCGTACCGCAGCAAAACCAAAAACCTCGAATACATTTTTACACCCCGCTAACTGGTTTCGTGAACTGGCCGGATTTTTATGAATGTTTTTATCGCGGCACGTAACACAGTACGTTGATTCACATAGCGGGGTGAACTACGCCGAAAGACATAGGAAAAGGGAAACCTCTGCATTTACCAGGGCGTTCTTTCGGCAACCGGTATTCAGCACCAGACGCAGTCTGTTAATGAAAATTGCGGCTGACCGTAGCCAGTCCGCCAAGCAAATGCGACAGGTCGACGAGTCGTTTAGCGATCAGGTGTCGCACCTCGCCCTCGCATTGCCATGTGCCGTAGACGGCCAGCAACGATGCATTCAAGGTTTCCTTGCGCTGTCTTTCGAGCAGGTTGGGCCAGATGATCACGTTGACGTTGCCGGTTTCGTCTTCGATCGTCATGAAGATCACGCCCTTGGCCGTGCCAGGTCGCTGTCGTCCCGTCACGATGCCGCAGGCGCGCGCCAGCTGGCCGTTGCGATAGGTGCGCAGCGTTGCGGCCGGCATCAGCCGTTGCGCGTGCAGGGTTGGCCGCAGCAGTTCGAGCGGATGTCGCTCGAGCGTGAGCCCCACCGAGCGGTAATCGCCGACAACGGTCTCGGCCTCCGTCGGCGTACCCAGTTGCGGCGTCTCGTCCTCCGTGCGCGCGGCGGCCAGCATGTCGCGATCCGGCACGGCGGCGACCGATTGCCACAGCGCTTCGCGCCGGTTGCCGGCCAGCGACGCGAGGGCGTTCGCATCGGCCAGCACATGCAGGTCGTGGCGGTCGAGTTGCGCGCGCCGGGCGAGATCGATCACGCTCGTGAACGGTCGCACCGCACGCGCATTCTCGATGCGTTCGGCCGCGCCGTCGCGCATCCCGAGCACCAGCGACAGTCCGAGCCGCACCGCCGGCCTCAATTCGGAACCCTGCGCTTCAAGCGATGCATCCCAGCCGCTGATCGTCACATCGGCCGGCAACACCTTGACGCCATGTCGCTGCGCATCCTGCACGAGTTGCGACGGCGAGTAGAACCCCATCGGCATGCTGTTCAGCAGCGCGGCGAGGAACGCTTCGGGCTCATGGCATTTGAGCCAGCTACTCGCGTAGACGAGTAGCGCGAAACTTGCTGCATGGCTCTCGGGAAAACCGTATTCGCCGAAGCCCTTGATCTGCTCGAAAATCGCATCGGCGAACGTACGTTCGTAGCCGCGCGCGAGCATGCCGGTGACGATGCGGTCGTAATACTTCTGCAAATTGCCCTTGCGTTTCCACGCGGCCATCGCGCGCCGCAGTTCGTCGGCTTCGCCTGGCGTGAAGCCGGCTGCGATGATCGCGACCTGCATCACCTGTTCCTGGAAGATCGGTATGCCGAGCGTGCGTTCGAGCGCGGCCTCCAGCTTGTCGCTCGGATAGTCGACTGGAACGAGCTTCTGACGCCGCTTCAGATACGGATGCACCGCACCGCCCTGGATCGGCCCAGGCCGCACGATCGCCACTTCGATCACGAGGTCGTAGTAGGTACGCGGCTTCAGTCGCGGCAGCATCGACATCTGTGCGCGCGATTCGATCTGGAACACACCCATCGTGTCGGCCTTGCAGATCATGTCGAAGGTCGGGTCGTCGCCGTCGGGGATGTCGCGCATCTGGACGCGTTCGCCGCGCTGCTCGGAGACGAAATCGAGCGCGCGCCGGATCACCGACAGCATGCCGAGCGCCAGCACGTCGACTTTCAGCAAGCCCAGTGCTTCGAGATCGTCCTTGTCCCACTGGATCACGCTGCGCTCGGCCATCGCGGCGTTCTCGACCGGTACGAGCCGCGTGAGCTTGCCGCGGCTGATCACGAAGCCGCCCGAATGCTGCGACAGGTGACGCGGAAACCCCACCAGTTGGGCAGCAAGCGAAGCCCACGACTGAATGATCGGCGCGCTTGGATCGAGCCCGGACTCTTCGAAGCGCTTCAGCAACTCGGTGCCGCTATCGAACCAGTGATGCGTCTTCGCAACCGCATCGACGATCTGCGGATCGACGCCGAGCGCCTTGCCGGTTTCGCGCAGCGCACCCCGCGGACGGTAGGTCGACACGGCCGCCGCGATGGCCGCGCGGTCGCGGCCGTATTTGTTGTAGATGTACTGGATGACTTCTTCGCGCCGCTGGTGCTCGAAGTCGACGTCGATGTCGGGCGGCTCGCCGCGCTCCTTGCTGATGAAACGCTCGAACAGCATGCTGCTGCGGTTCGGATCGACCTCGGTGATGCCAAGGCAGAAGCAGACCAGCGAGTTCGCCGCGGAGCCGCGTCCCTGGCACAAGATGTTCTGGCTGCGCGCATACAGGACGATGTCGTAGACCGTGATGAAGAACGGTTCGTACTCGAGACTGGCGATCAGATCGAGTTCGTATTCGAGCTTCTCCTGCACGTCATAGGGAATGCCCGACGGGAAACGTGCGTGCGCGCCGACATAGGTTTCTTGCCTTAGCCATGAGGTCGGCGTGAAACCGTCGGGGATCAGTTCGTCCGGATATTCGTAGCGCACCTCGCGGAGCGAGAACGTACAGCGCGCCATGACCGCCAGCGTCTGTTCGAGTGCGGCCTCGGGATACAGCAGCGCGAGGCGCAGACGCGCGCGCAGATGCTGTTCGGCATTCGGCGCGAGATCGTAGCCGCATTCGTGCACCGGGCGCCCCACGCGGATCGCCGTCATGGTGTCCTGCAACGGCTTGCGCGAACGCACGTGCATCACGACATGACCGAGTGCCACGACCGGCACGCCATGCTGTTGCGAAACATATTCGAGCGCACCGCGATGGATGTCGTCCATGGCGCGCTGATGCAGGATCAGCCCGCACCAGGCGCGGCCCGGGAACGTCTCGTCGAGCCATTCGATCTGTGCATCCAGCCGCTCTTCCTGCGCGGGAAATTCCGGCACGAGGATGGCGAGGCAATCGGGCATGCCGCGCAGGTGACCGTACTGCGGGTCGGGGCGCGACAGGTCTTGTGGCGTCAGCCGGTATTGACCCTTCGGTGCGCGGGTGCGCGCGAGCGTGATCAGCTCGGACAGGTTGCCGTAGCCCTCGCGGTTCTGCGCGAGCAGGATCAGCCCGAATGCCGGCGAACCGTCGGCATGGACGAGCCGGAAATACGAACCGATGACGAGCGGCAACTTCGCGGTTTCTGCGGCGATGTGCGCGCGCACGGCACCAGCCAGCGAGCATTCATCGGTGATGGCGAGTCCTGCGTAGCCGAGTTGCACGGCGCGTGCCACGAGTTCATCGGCATGCGATGCGCCGTGCAGGAACGAGAAATTCGACAGGCAGAACAGCTCGGCATAGGCCGGCAGGGGACGGGCAACTGGATTCATCGCACGTCACCCAAAGAGTCCGTGCAGGAACCAGTGCGGATCGTTTTCGTCGCGGCTGCTGATGAGTTCGCGATAGATCCAGTAGCACGACTGGTCGTCGGCCTGGGCGACGAAGTAGTCGCGCTTGACGAGTTGCTCGTCGAACCAGCCGGCCTCGATGCGCTCGCCGGTCGAGGCCATTTTCAGCGGCGAGCCGTAGAACGGCCGATTGTTGCGCATCAGCAGTTGCACCGGCGTTTCGAGCAGCCATGTGGGGCGCGGCAGTCCGACGGGTAACGGCATGGGCTGACCCGCTTGGCCGGACTGGCCAAGCGGCACCCAGCGGTTAGCGACTTCCGGCCGATGATCGGCACCCGGCATGGGGCGCAGCACGTTCTCGTTGCCGAGGCGCGCCGCCAGCAACTCGACGAGCCGCGCATGATCTTCCGCCGAACCACCCGGTTCCTGGAAGAGCGTGCCCGAAGGCGGTTCGGCGGCCTGGACTTGGGCAGCGTCGAGCCGCAACGCGATGACCGGTGCCTCGAGCGTGAGGCGCGCAAGCCGTTCGCGGAGCAGACGGAGCAGATGGTCTTCGCGCCATGCCGGTTCGCCGAGCGCGATCTCGATGACGGTAGGGGCAATGGCGAGCCGGCCGCGTTCGTGTTCCAGCAGCAACTGCACGCCGGTTACCGCCAGTTGCTTCGCGCACAGCCAGCCGCATAGCTGCACGACCAGCCGATGCGCGGCAAAGAGCGCGCCTTCGGTATGTTCGAGACGATCGGGTAACTCAATGCGGGCGGAAAAAGTGGGCGGCAAATCGAGCCAGTCGAATAGTTCGGGGGCGGTGCCGAATGCGCGATCGAGCGAATCGAGCAGGTGTTCGCCGCAGCGGCGCTGCAAGCCCGCACGCGGCAGTCGCCGTACGTCGGCAATCGTTTCGCAGCCGAGGCCGGCAAACCAGTCGACGAACGGTCGCACTTCGACCACCGACCAGAGCGGCACGGTGGCGAGGTGCCGTTCAAGCGAGCGCATCTTCAGCAGGCGCCGGTTGCCGCGCTTCGCGAGCAGCCACGCGCCCTGGCCGGTTGGCGCGAGACTCACGCGCGCGCTGAAGCCGAGCGTGGCCAGCAACGCCTTCGCTGCGCGGCACAGATTCAGCACGCCGCCAAAGAGCCGCAGGCTGGCGCTGATATCGACGATGACCGTGGCTTCTTCGGCCAGCGCGACCTCCGGCGAGAACTGCATCAGCGTGATCGCGACGGCGCGCTGCGCGTCGATTTCGCGCGCCACGTCGCGCTCGAACATCTCGACGCCGGGCGCGAGCGTGAGCACGCCGCCGCGCTTCATGCCGGGACGGATACCGGCCGCGCGGGCCGTGCGGCTGGCGACCAGCACGCGGTCCTGCTCCAGTACCGCACAGCCGTGCGCCGGCTCAGGCAGCCACTTCGGCCTGAAGACCTCGAGCTGCAACCGGGGCAAGTGGACGGCGAGCAGTACGCGCATGACGGGAAAACAGTACCGGTGTGGGTTGAAGGGGAAGCGACAGAGGTTCGGTGCGCAACGGACCTCGTCGCTTGACGATGTCGACGCTGAGGCCATCGCCGCAAGCGCGCAGGGCCAGCCGCAGCAACGCGGGCGAAGCGTCTTTCGCGGCCGCCAGCGGCCGGATCATCACGAAGAGCGTGTCCGACGACTGCGCGGCGAGATGCAGCCGCCGCAGCGACGACGTCTGCACGTGCTGCCCCCAGAACAGCAACGCGCCGCAACTGCCGGCGCGCAGGATCTGTTCGGCGGCCCAGAGCGCGTCGACGGTTTTCGCCGCTTTGACCAGCATCAGCCGGCTGAGCGGCACGCCGATATAGTCGAGCCCGGGGCCGTTCGGAACGTGCGGCGGCTGGACCAGCGCGATGGGGCGTTTGTTGCTGGTACCGCCAGTACCGCCGATGCCGCCGGTCGCACCGAGCGCCGGCGCCAGCAACCGCATTTCGCCGACGCCCGCCTGCTGAACCAGCAGGTCGATGAGCGCGCCGACCGGCCAGCCGCCGCCGGGTAGTTCCGCGGAGAGTGCGGCGTAGCCGGTGTCGAGCGTGCGCGCATGGTGACGCGCGAGCTGCGACGCCCGCCAGAGCGACGGATGCAGGTCTTCCGGGTGAGACGCGAACGCGGACGGAGAAGAGGGCATCGGCTGATTGCAAAAATCACTGTATATATGTACAGTATCCTACACCGAAAACCGGAACGGCAAACGGCTACTTTCCGGCACTCATCCAGGTCAGCAGGAATTGCACGACACAAGGTAATGGAGAGCGAATCATGTATGTCCGCACTATCGCGCTGACAACGCTACTCTTCGGCGCGGCTTCGGTCGCTCATGCGGAGACCTACATCGAAATCTGGAATCCGCCGGAGGCGCGTGCGCATCCGCCTGTGCCGCGTGTTTCTCGCAGTACGCGGTCGCATGCCGGTGTGTCGGTGCCGCGTCTGGCCAAACGGGTGACCGAGCCCACGCTGCCCGGCGAATCCGCGCAGGCGTTGGCGCAGTCGCCGAAGAAGCGCGGTGTGCCTGCCATCCCCATGCTGCCCCGCAAGATCGGCCCGGACGGCCGTGTCCTGCAGGTCTGAGCGAGTGCCCGTGACTCCGGATGCAAATGAACCCGGCAAGCTACCGTCTGCCGATGAACTCAGCGCCCATTCCACAGCAGCCTTGCTGTGCTATCTGGCCGTGAGCGAACTGGCGGCAGTCGTACTTCACGACACACCATCAACGGATGCGCAGCTGGTCGAATCCGCGCGCATCTGGCTCGCGCGCCACGCGCTCGATGCGGGCTGGCTCGAACGGGTGACGTTTGCCCGCAAGGCACGCCGCATCGCGAAGCGCTTCGTCGTCGGGCAGACATGGTCCGCCGCACAGTTGCAGCCGTCGAACCTGTTCCTCGATGCGACCACCACGAATCCGGCAGACCCGGTCGTGGCGCAGGTCTGGCGCGCATGCACCGACGCCGATGCTGTGAACTGACTGTGCTTCGTCACTACCGAGGGACGGCGAAATTCGTTCAACTGGGTGCAGCGACCTGGTAATCATTGGGTAACCAGGCCCCATGAAATCCAGCGGGAATTCGCCTGGGCAGATGTACCGTTGCGATCGGAGCGTTGTCTATATTCTTGCCGTCGAGAATGACCAGATCACTGGTATCCGTTGCCTGGCGATAGACACATACGAGCAGCCAGCCATCGTCTTCGACAGAGGCGCCGGGGCGCGCCACGAAGACCGGTTCGCTGTTCTGGTCACCTTCGGGAACGCTATATCGCTGTAGTGAACCGGACTCGAGATCATAGCGAACGACACCGCGAAATTCGGTATTGGTCGGTTGTTCTGCGGCATAGAAAAATCGATAGGGACGGCCGGTTCGTCCTTCGTTGATGCGAGGCAGTTCGATATGGATATCCGCGATTTGTCTTTCCGCCACGGTTCCGTTGTCGAGGTCGATGACGTAGCGCCACGGAATGCCCAATGGAGCGGTCTCGAATGTTGACCCTCCATCAGCGAGACGAAAATATCGGGGATATCGAATCGCATCCAGCACAACGGTCGCCTCGTCGGCGTCGTACGCATTCAGCACGTGCTGGATAAAGCACGGCGCTATGTCAAACCAGCGCAGCTCGCCGCCATGGCGAGGCATGATCCCGAGCCTCGCCTGATGGTCGTCGCGCCAACGCAATGGCATTCGATATCCTCTCGACAGCATCGAGAAGTCGTACCCGACATTAAGATCAAGAAAGATACTGCGGGTAGCAGTGATTGCCATGTCGTGCATCATCGAGGGCGACGACATCTCGATCTCGATGTCGACACCCGGCATACCGCTCGCGTCCGTCACGGCATAGCGCAAAAACGGCTTCTTCCAGTCAGCGCGAAAGCTCATCAGTTCACCCGTTTCCGGGTCGATTTTCGGATGGGCCGTCATGCCGTTTGCCAGCCCAGGATGACAACGGGTTGCGCCGAGTGTTTCGAGTTCAGCTGTCATGGCAAGTGGAGGGCCGCCCTCAGACAATGCCAGTATTTCGCCCGCGTGGAAGAGCACATTCACGTTCGGATTCGTATCGAGCAGGGTCGGTGAGGCATCGGGGTTATATACGTCAGCCCACCGTTTTGTACGAGCCCAGCGATTCCTGTAACCCGTTGCGTGGCCGTCGTGCAACGAGATGGCATGCAGCATGGCATCTTCGGGCCACCAGTCCAGCACGTCGTTTCCCTTGAAGCGGCCACGCAGAGGGTTGGGTCCGTTGCGTAGCAGCACACCGTTGAGATCCTGCGGAATCGCTCCTGTGACGGGAAGATCGATAAGGTCGACTTCATCGGGCACGGCCGCTCCGGCGCCGGAATTCAAGTCGAGTGTGGTCATGTTGGTAGTCCTTCTATCCGGGCGTCGTAGGGCACACATCGTCACCAGCGCCAAAAGCGGGCGCGATTGCGTGATCGCACCTGTCCTCGGGCCAGGTGGCGATGAGCTAATTTATATCCGGGTGAAAACATTGTCAATTAAATCCGGGTATAAATATGGGCGACCGCCACGAATCCGGCAGATTGTGCAGAGCCGCTACATCAGCCGGTCGGCAGCTGGGCGTTGAAAACCGCCAGTTGAGCGGCGAAAGCGCGCTGGTACGCGGGGCGCGCTTCGCCGCGGGCGACATAGGCGAAGAGCTTCGGAAATTCGTCGAGCAGGCCCGATGGTTTCAACCGGAGTAGCACCGCGATCATCATCAGGTCGCCCACGCTGAACGCACCATCGAGCCAGTCGGCACTGCCAAGGCGATCGGACAGCTCGCCTAGCCGGCCACGGATGCGATCCAGGACCATCAGCAGGCGCTCCTCGTACCACGGCTTGTCGCGCTCCAGAAACTTGACGGTCTGGAGATCGAGGATAGTCGGCTCAACCGTGTTGAGCGCGGCAAACATCCATGTGATCGCGCGTGCCCGGGCGTGCGCGTCGTCGGGTAGCAGGCCGGTATGGGACTCTGCAATATGAAACACGATCGCCCCCGACTCGAACAGCGCAAGCGTGCCTTCTTCGTAGGTCGGGATCTGCCCAAATGGATGAATCGCTCGATGCGCGGGTTCTTTCATTGCACTGAACGACACCAGACGAACCTCGTAAGGCTGGCCCGCTTCTTCAAGCGCCCAGCGAACCCGCATGTCACGTGCGAGTCCCTTGCCGCGATCGGGCGACCGTTCAAAGGCGGTGATAACGGGGAGCAGTGGAGGGGGCATGCTGACTTCTCCTTTGTTTGATGTCTTGTCAGGTGCCGGATACACAACCCGGCGCATACCTGGTCGACGTTCGAGATCGGGCTAAATCGACATCTCTTGGCTACTTTTCTTATCGAAGAGCGGTTTCTAATCAGATTAGACCGTCTCATTAGCGCCGCTTCGCCGGCTGCGCATGAAAGAATCTTTACGCTTCTTCTTTGCTCCCAAGGCGAGCACGCGCGGTTGCGATCGACTGATGCAGCTTTTCCTGCAAGATTTCGCGAGACGGCAGTACGGTCAGATATTCCGCGACGTGGATTCCGCTCTTGCCCAGCTCCAGAAGTTCGATCTGCTCCTGCTTCTTTCCCGCGCAGAGGATGATGCCGATCGGCGGGAGTTCGTCGCGTTCCTGCTCGTGGCGGGTGAGCCAGCGCAGATAGAGTTCCATCTGGCTTTTGTATTCAGCCTTGAAGGCGTCGAGTTTCAACTCGACGGCAACAAGCCGTTTCAACTTGCGGTTGTAGAACAGCAGGTCGATATAGAAATCGTCGTTGTCGATCTGCAGGCGTTTCTGGCGGGCGACGAACGTAAAGCCCGCACCCAACTCCAGCAGGAACTGCTCCATTTCGCGCAGGATGGCGTTTTCGAGATCGCCTTCGAGGTAGCGGTCGCTCAGCCCGAGAAAGTCGAGCACATAGGGATCTTTCAACACGACGTCGGGCGGGGTGGGCTGTTCACTGCGTAACAGCGAAAGCTCGTGCCGGATTGTGTCTTCCGGCTTGCGCGAAAGCGCGCTGCGCTCAAACAGCAACGAGTTGACACGTTCCAGTAGCTGGCGCGACGACCAGCGTTCGGCACGACACAACTCGATGTAAAAGTCCCGTTTCAGCGGATCGTCGATGTAAATCAACGTTTTTAGATGGGTCCAGCTCAATTCTCTCCGCACTGCGGAGAGAATTGGTTCATCCTGAAACACCTCGGCCAGGCGAACACAGTGTCGCAACTGGCGCTCGCTCCAGCCGCGGCCGTACTCTGCTGTCAGGCGTTCAGCGAGCCCGGCCACGGTTGCATCGCCGTAGCCGGCGCGCGCATTCCGCAGAATGTTCACGCGCACCCGGTGGCCGATCTGCCAGTAGAGCAGCGATAGTTCCGCGTTGACCGCCGCAGCGGCCCGCGATCGCGCGGTGTTAATGAGGCGCCGCACATCGTCGAGCAGGGTTGAAGGAAAAAGATCGGTCATCTTGCCAAAGCCAGCGTGCCTGATCGCACGGTCCATGGGGAAAGACCACCTTACCGAGGGATGGCAGAAGGAGAAACCTGGCCGAATGGTCTCCGCAGCGCAGAGACAATCCGTCGTCAAGAACCTGTCACCATCCACTCATCAGCGCCGCTTCACCGGCTGCTCCAGATCCTCAGGCACCGGAATATGACTCGTCGACTTCACCTCGCGCAGCGCGAGACTCGACTGTATCGACGCGACGCCAGGTTGCTTGCGCAACACACGCTCGATGAAATCGCCGTAGCTATCGAGATCGCTGGCCAGCACCTGCAGCAGATAATCGGCGTCGCCGGTGACCTTGTGGCACGACAGCACCTCCGGCAGTTTCGCGACCGCTTTCTCGAAGCGGTCCGGTGCATTGTCGCCATGCGACAGAAAGCGCACGAACACGAACGCGAGCACGTCGAACCCGAGCTGGCGCCGATCCAGATTCGCCTGGTAGTCGCGAATCACGCCTTCGTCTTCGAGACGCTTTCGTCTTCTCCAGCACGGCGTCACGCTCAGCGCGAGACGCTCGCTCAACGCGGCGTTCGACAGCCCGCCGTCCTCCTGCAATAAACGCAGCATCGCGCGATCGGTTGCGTCGAGTTCCGGTTTAGGGCGATTCGTTCTCATATATCAAATTTAGTAGTTTGTTTGTGCGGGAAGTGTAGGTTTGAGTAGATCGAAAAGCAAATTAAATGCCCCACGGGGTCGATACACTGTTCGCTGAACTCTGTATGGACCCAACCCGTCATGCTTACTGTATTCAGCGAGTCTCATCGTTTGCACTACGGCATCGAGCTGAAAGATGGCCTGATCGCCCGATCCTTCGAAAACCCGCAGCGCGCCGACACCGTGGTCGCACGCGTGCGCGCAGCCGGACTCGGCGAGGTGATCGGCGAGACGCACTACGACCGCTCGCACTACGTCGGCGCGCACAGCGACCGCTACGTGCATTTTCTCGAAACGGCGTGGGCCGAATGGTCCGCAACGGGCCGCAAGCACGATGCGCTGCCACTTGTCTGGCCGGTGCGTACGTTACGCGACGATATCGAGCCTTCGTTTATCGACGGTAAACTCGGTTACTACGCCATGGATGCCGGTTCGCCGATCGGCGCCCATACATGGGAAGCCGTGTGCAGTAGCGCAAACGTCGCGCTGACCGGTGTCGATGTCGTGCTGGCCGGCGCACGCGCGGCGTTCGCGTTGTGCCGGCCGCCCGGACATCATGCGGCGCGCGAATACATGGGCGGCTACTGCTACCTGAACAACGCAGCGATCGCGGCACAACGCTGCCTCGCCCACGGCGCGCGACGGGTCGCCGTACTCGACGTCGATTTTCATCACGGCAACGGCACGCAGGACATTTTCTACGAGCGCGCCGATGCGCTGTTCGTCTCGCTGCACGGCGATCCGCGTGTGTCGTTTCCGTATTTCTCGGGTTTCGCCGATGAAGAGGGCCGCGGCGTTGGGCTCGGTTTCAACGCCAACTATCCGCTGCCCGAAGGGACCGACTGGCCGCGCTACAGCCATGCACTCGGCGATGCGGGCAAGCGCTTGACGGCCTATGCGCCGGACGTGCTGGTCGTATCGCTCGGCGTCGATACGTTCGAAGGCGATCCGATCAGCCACTTCGCGCTGAAAAGCAACGACTTCATCCGTCTTGGCGAAGCGATCGCGCGTCTCGGCATGCCGACGCTGTTCGTGATGGAAGGCGGCTATATGGTCGACGAGATCGGCACGAATGCCGTGAACGTGCTGCTGGGATTCGAAGGCCGCGCCGCGTGAGGGTGCGTTCATCCTTGCGCTCGACTGCAGAGCGCGACCGTTTTTATCAAATCAATAGAGGAAAGTGATCATGACTCGATATATCGATGTCAACCATGTCGCCCAACTCGTGAATGAAGTGGGTGTCGGCAAAGTCATCGCATCGATGGCGTCTTACATCGAACAGGACTACCGGCGCTGGGACACGTTTGAAAAAACGGCGCGCATTGCGAGCCATTCGCCGGATGGCGTCATCGAATTGATGCCGACCGCCGATGCGAAGCTGTACGCGTTCAAGTACGTCAACGGTCATCCGAAGAACACGCGTGTCGACATGCTTACCGTGATGGCATTCGGTGTGCTCGCGGATGTCGATAACGGCTATCCGCTGTTGTTCAGCGAGATGACGCTCACCACGGCGATCCGCACGGCGGCCACCTCCGCGCTGGTCGCTCGGTATCTGGCGCGCAACGAGGCACGGTCGATGGCGCTGATCGGCAACGGCGCGCAAAGCGAATTCCAGGCGATCGCGTTCCACACGATGCTCGGTATCGATGAGATCCGAGCCTACGACGCCGACCCTGCGGCCACCGACAAGCTGATCCGCAATCTCGCTCCGTTCCGCGGCTTGCGCGTGGTGCGTGCACACACCGCCGCCGAGGCGGTACGCAGCGCCGATATCGTGACGACCGTCACCGCCGACAAGACCAACGCCACCATCCTGACGCCCGACATGATCGAGCCCGGTATGCACATCAATGCGGTGGGCGGCGACTGCCCCGGCAAGACCGAACTGCATCCCGATGTGTTGCGCGCGGCGCGCGTGATCGTCGAGTTCGAACCGCAGACACGCATCGAGGGCGACATCCAGCAACTGCCGCACGACCACCCGGTCATCGAGTTTCATCGTGTGCTGTCGCATGCGGAGAAAGGACGCGAATTCGATGGGCAGATCACGGTGTTCGACTCAGTTGGTTTTGCGCTGGAGGACTTCTCGGCACTGCGCTATCTGAACGACGTCACGCAGGAACGTAGCATCGGCGCGTTGCTCGATCTGATTCCCGAGCCGGCGGATCCGAAGGATCTGTTCCGCGTGCTCGCCTCGGGCGAGATGCAAACCGACGCACAAGCGCAGGCACGCTCGCCGCAGTCGTTGCGTGAATCTACTGGCGAACTAAAAGGCGAACTAAAGAGCGACCCAAGGCTCGCACTGCAAAGCGATTCGACGCATGCACGCGCGGCAATGCCGGCGCTCTGATCCATCGTCGATACAAACGCGCCACCCATCGGCGCTCAAGATATGGAGGAGACAACCATGAAGGGCAGTTCCAGCCACCGCACATTGGCGCTGACGATCATCGCCGTAGCCTGCACGCAGGCCGTCGCAGCGCACGCCGATCAGGTCGTAAAGATCGGCCACTCCGCACCGTTGACCGGCGCGATCGCGCATCTCGGCAAGGACAGCGAGAACGGCGCGCGGCTCGCGGTCGAGGAGATCAACGCGAAAGGGCTCGTGATCGGCGGTCAACGCGTCACGTTACAACTGGACTCGCAGGACGACGCGGGAGATCCGCGCGCCGCGACGCAGGCCGCGCAGAAGCTCGTCGACGACAAGATAGTCGGCGTGGTCGGTCATCTGAATTCGGGCACGTCGATCCCCGCGTCGCGCATCTACAGGGACGCGGGCATCGTGCAGATTTCCCAGGCCGCGACCAATCCCGCGTACACGCAGCAGGGCTTCAAGACCACCTACCGTGTAGTTGCCACCGACGCGCAGCAAGGCCCCGCGCTCGCCACTTACGCGGCACAGTCGCTACACGTGAAGACGGTCGCGATCGTCGACGATGCGACCGCCTACGGCCAGGGCCTCGCCAACGAATTCGAGAAGACCGCGAAATCGCTCGGTATTCGGGTCGTCTCGCATGACGCGACCAACGACAAAGCCATCGATTTCCGCGCCATCGTCACGAGGATCAAGGGCGAAAACCCCGACGCGATCATGTACGGCGGCATGGATGCGACCGGCGGCCCGTTCGCGAAGCAGGCGCGGCAACTCGGTGTGCGCGCCCGGGTGCTGGCCGGCGACGGCGTATGTTCCGGCGATCTGCCGAACCTCGCGGGCACGGCGGCGGACAACGTGGTGTGCTCGGAAGCGGGCATGGCGCTCGACCGGATGCCAGGTGGCACGGCGTTCGCGTTGCGCTACCAGAACCGCTTTCATCAGCCGTTGCAGGTGTATGCGCCGTTTGCGTACGACGCGGTGTTCATCATCGTCGACGCGATGCAGCGCGCGCAGTCCACCGATCCGGCGAAAACGCTCGCGGCCATGCCGGCAACCCACTATCGCGGGGTGATCGGCGAAACGAGCTTCGATGCGAAGGGCGATCTGCAGCATGGCGTGATTTCGCTTTACACGTACAAGGACGGCAAGAAGCAACTGCTCGACGTCGTCAAGTTGTGAGCGATCAGTACGCAACCTCAGCCGGAACACGATACCCACGCGGCGCTCGTCGGGTGGGGATACCTGTCGTGCTTCTTTAGGCTGCGCGGGACCTTAGGTGCGAGGGCCGAGCGGATCGGCATGGCGATGAACGAGTTTCCACGCGCCGTCTTCCAGACGAAAGAGCTCGGTCACGCGCAGATTCATGTCCATCGGCGTTGCCAGATTGCCTATCGTCACGCGGGCCTTCTGAATGCCGACCCAGTAGGCGGACGTGCTGTCGACGTGAACCTGGAGCGTTTCGAGTTCGCTATCGCCACGCCTGAAAGGTGCAGCCTGCTTGCGAAAGACTTCGGCGATGGCCCCGGCCTGCTGTTCGACCGTGCCGGTAGGGCCGAAGAATGTCACCGGTACGCGAGTCGCAATCAACCGCGTGACCGGTCCCGCATTACCGTTTACGAAAGACTGGCCCGCGGCTTCGCGGTCCTTGAAGAACTGCTGGAAATCGGTGTTAGCGTTTGCCATTCGTTGCTCCGTGAAGTGATGGGAATGCATTCCCGCACGATCGGCACGCATCCATGCGGGCGTCCTGTCTCACCCATTAGACGTGGCAGCCCCTACCGTTGTGACAGACCATCGACCGGTGCTTCAACACCGGATCGTTTTGCGGTTGGGAGGCTTGATGACGGTTTCAGCACGGACTGAGTTGTTGCCCATCCGCACTGTCCTGGATCTGCCAGCCCATCGCCTGCAATGCGTCGCGCAAGCGGTCGGCCTCTGCCCAGTTCCGTTCGGCGCGGGCGTTCTCGCGCTGGATGACAAGCTCCGCGACGTCTGCGGGAATATCGAAGCTGCCTGCCCGCCATGCGGCGAGGTTCAAGCCGAGTACCGTATCGAAACGATCGACTGTTGCCCGACGCGTTTCGACGGGTAGTTCGCTCCTGACCATTTCCCACAGCACCGCCAGCGCGCGCGGCAGATTCAGATCCTGGTTGACCTCGGCGTCGAAGCGAGCGACGAAGTCTTCGTCCGCGGTGCCACCCGAGGGCCAGCTCGCATAGGCTTTGCGCAGTCGATCAAGCGCGGCCTGTGCGCCCTCGAGCGCCTCCTGCGTGAACCGCAGCGTGCTCCGATAGTGCGCTGTCAGGCACAGATAACGGTAGGCCAGCGGATCGAAACCGCGCTCGACCAGCGTCTCGATGCGCAGGAAGTCGCCGCTCGACTTCGACATCTTCGCGGCATCCAGCATCAGGAAGTGACCGTGCATCCAGAAGTTCGCGAGCCGCGTGCCGTGGCACGCCTGGGTCTGCGCGATCTCGTTGCTGTGATGCACGGCGATGTGATCTTCGCCGCCGCAATGAATATCGAACCACGGGCCGAGATACTTCGCCGACATCGCCGAGCATTCGATATGCCAGCTAGGAAAGCCGCGCCCCCACGGGCTGTCCCATTCCATTTGCCGGGTGGAATTGGCGGGACTGAATTTCCATAGCGCGAAGTCGGTGATGCTGCGCTTCTCGCCGAGTGCGACGCGCTTGCCCGCTTGCAGACCGTCACGGTCGAGGCGCGCCAGAAAGCCGTAGTCGTCCTGCTTGCTGGTGTCGAAGTAGACGCCGTCGGTGGTGCGATACGTGTAGCCGTTCGCTTCGAGTGTGGCGATGAAGGCGATCTGTTCGGCGATGTGGTCGGTCGCGCGGCACCACAGGGTCGGCTCCAGCAGGTTGAGCGCGTGCCAGTCGTCGATAAAGGCTGCGGTATAGCGCTCCGCGATATCCCAAGCCGATTGTCCGGTGCGGCGACTGCCTTTTTCCATCTTGTCTTCGCCTTCGTCCGCATCCGAAGTGAGATGTCCGACGTCGGTGATATTGACTACGTGCCGCACGTTGTAGCCGTTCAGCGCCAAGACGCGACGCAGCACGTCCTCGAACACATTGCCGATATGCGCGTGGTCGTAGACCGTGGGTCCGCAGCAGTACAGGCCGACATGATCGGGCTGTAGCGGCGTAAAAGGGCGCACGGTGCGCGACCAGGTGTCGTATAGGGCAAGAGGCATCGAGATGCTCCGTATGGCAAGGCGGCTTTAAAAACACAAAGGCCACCGGTTTTTCAACGGGTGGCCTTGGGGAAGCGGATGTGATGCGAAGCGACGCGCTAGACGCGAACTCCCCCAGGCAGGCAGCAACAGCATGCGAGTGCATGGGTGGGGCTGGAATGGGAGAGGGCGCGGGTAAGCATGGGAAGCATGCTAACGCGCGCTTTTCGCCAGGTCAACGAAGGCGGGCCCACGAAGCGGGCCCAAAGCATCGGACTTAAATCGCCGTCGTCACCGGCGCAGTCGCAGCCGGATCGGTGATGCTGACCTTGCCTGTCTCGACGTGACCCGCGATACGGCGCAACCAGTTCGCGTTTCCTGCGACCGTCAGTTGCAGGTCGTACCACTGGTTGCTGCACGACAGGTCCCAGTGCGCCTCGATGCTCTTGCCCGCCGGTACGCTCAGCGTGCGCGGCGGCTGGCCGTAGGCGAGATCGGTGGCGGTGATGGTCAACGCGGTGGCCCCGGCGTTGGCGAGCGTCAGATAGACGTGGCCATTCGCGACGTCGTAGCAGGTCACTACATCGGGTTTTGCCGCCGCATCCGCACTGGCGGAACCCGCGAAGCGCCGGAAATAACCGTTCGGACCGTAGACGTTCACGAGGTAGTTGCCCTTCGCATCGAGGGCCCAGACATCGCTCAACTGCTTGCCCGCTTCCACCGTGTAGCGACGCGGCATTGCAGTCGGGTCGCCGGTGTACACCCAGAAATGCGCACCTTGCTTACCGGTGTTGGCAAACGTCAATGTGTATCCCTGCGCCTGCAACTGGCCATTCACATGCAGCTCGTAGGGCAGCGCGCGTGCAGGTCGCGTGCCGGGCTCCTGCGCCGTAACCACCTGCTGTGCGTTGCTGGCGGGCGCGGTCTGCGCAGTCGGACGTGCGCACTGCTGGTCGGACTGGGCGATATACGACTGGGTACTCGGCAGCGTCGGTACCGCGGGGTCCGACTTCGAGAAATCGAGCGCCGAGGTCAGATCGCCGCAGATCGCGCGGCGCCACGGCGAGATGTTGGTTTCCGTCACGCCGAAACGCTTCTCGATGAATTGCAGCACCGACGTGTGATCGAACACCTGCGAGCAGACGAAGCCACCCTTCGACCACGGCGACACCACCGTCATCGGTACGCGAGGGCCGAGGCCGTAGGGCAGGTTATCGGCGGTATAGGTAGTTTGTGTTGCGGTGACGACGTCGTGGCGTTCGAGCGAAATGTCGACGGTGCTCAAGCCCGAGCCCGGCAGCGTCGGCGCCTGCGGCGGCACCATATGATCGAACAGGCCGTCGTTCTCGTCGTACATGATGAACAGAACGGTCTTGCTCCATACATCCGGGTTCGACGTCAGCGCATCGAGAATCGTCGAGATGTAGTTGGCGCCGTAAAGCGGCGTGAACTTCGGATGTTCCGAATAGGCCGCCGGCGGCAGCAGCCACGACACCTGCGGCAGGGCATTGGCTTCGACGTCGGCCTTCAGTTGCGTGAGCGTGCGTGTGCTCATGCCGCGGTTTTGCAGCGACGAACCGGCCGGCGCGTTTACGAAATTCTGGAAACAGGCCAGCATGTTCGTGCCGTAGTTGCCTGTGAAATTATCGAAGCCCGTGCCTTGCTGATAGATCTGCCACGAGATGCCGGCCGTTTCCAGCCGCTCGGGATAGGTGGTCCAGTTGAAGGGCGCCAGCTTGATGCTGTCGAACTGGTTGTCGATGTAGTCGGTGTTGTCGAGCAGCGGGCCGCCGCCGGTTGCCTTCGGATCGACCATACCGGTCATCAGGTACATGCGGTTCGGGTGAGTATTGCCCGGGATCGAACAGAAATAGTGATCGCAAACCGTGAACGCGTCGGCGAGCGCGTAGTGGAACGGAATGTCCGCGCGCACGTGGTAGCCCATCGTCATGTTCGTTTTCTGCACGGCCCATTTGTCGCCGCGACCGCCGTCTATCGCGCCGTGCGTCGTGCTCCACGTATGCGGCAGACCGCCGATACATTGCGCGTTGACGCCCGGATTCGTCGTGTCGTAGCGAAACGGCGCGATGACTTTGGTCTGGTCTTCCTGGCGCGGCTGGAACCATACGGGCTGGCCGTTCGGCAGCGTGACGGGGAAGCGGTCGTTATAGCCGCGCACGCCGCTCAGGTGACCGAGATAGTGGTCGAACGAGCGGTTCTCCTGCATGAAGACGACGATGTGCTCGACGTCCTGGATGGTGCCGGTGACCGAATTCGGCTCGATGGCGAGCGCCTTGCGGATCGACTCGGGAAACAGTGCGGAGGCGACGGTCGCGCCGGCTACGCCGGCTGACAGCTTCAAAAAATCGCGACGGGATTTGGGGTTCATGCGGAAGTTCATGCGCGGGGTTCCAGGCTGGATTCGATCGTCAGGATGCGGGCGGGACAAAGCCCGGCGGACAGCTCATCTTGGTATTGGCGAGCGTGGTGTTGCCACATGCTGCCTTGGGTGGGTCGATGTCCGCACCGCACGCACCGATGAGCGTCGTCGCGCCCAACAGGCCGATCAGTGCCAAAAGCCGAAATACCGGCATCTGCATGAATTGCTCCGGGAAAGATCAGGAGATAACGGAAATAGGGGGACGCTCAAGCATCCGCTGAAGCCACGTCGGGGCGCAAGCTAGCCGCGAAGATAGTTTCAATTTATTACAGGAAGGTGTCTTGAAAGCTAACCGTTACCGGAATCAAGGCAATCAGGGCACATCGGCGATTGCCGGCGGCCAGACGATCTCGAAGCGTTCGAACACCGTGTCGATCTGATCGTGCATGTCGAAACCGTCTTCGGCGGCCTGGGCGCCGAAGAATGCGCGGTGCGCGTCGAGCCAGAAGGCGCGGCTGCGGTCGCCTTCGCCTTCGTCCCATGCAAAGCGGTCGTCGACGGCGATGAGCGGCTTCACGGTGACCTCGGTGGTGCGCCAGATCGCGCATGGCACACCGTCGCCGTCGACGAGCACCACGTAGTCGCCAGGCTTCGGCAGTGTGTCGGGTGCCTGCGCGTAGTAGCGTGCGAGCGATGCGGTCGCACGCTTGGTCCCGGCGACAACGAGTTCGGCCAGCTCATTCGCCATCTCAGCGCTGTCGCCGAAACTGACCACCTCATAGCTAGTCGGGCCGATCCCGGCGTGCGATGCATAGGCACGCCAGAATGCGTCGGATTGCGGCGTTTTGCTGTCCATTGGCGTTCACCTTTGGTGGCGGTTGAAGAACCTGTATGTGCTTCGTCAGCGACACCCCTCAGAGAGGGGCGCACGAAAGCATACACACAACCGCATGCATTGACCGCCATGCGCCAAAGTCCCGACTCACTCCGGTACCGACTGCACCAACGGCTTGTCCTTCTCGACAATGAACGTGGCAACAATCGTCGATTTTTCGGGGCCGTTTTGTACGCTATGTGGCGTAAGCGGCGGAATCTGATAGCCGTCGCCGGCTTTTACAACGAGGTCCGGCTCGCCCTGTATCGACAGTGTGATGCTGCCCGTGGCGATATAGCTGGATTCGACGCCCGAATGCATATGCCGCGCGACGCGCTGTCCTGGCGAGAGATCTTCCGAAACAAGGATGCAGGCGTACTTGTCGCCGGGGTACTCCGTTTTCGCGAGGAACCTGAGGGGGTATTTCGGCGCATCCTGCGCATCGGCGTTGCCTTGAAACAAAGCTAGACCAACCGCGGCGCCAAGCGCGCCAGATACGAAACCGCGTCTATTCAGCATGGTTGTGCTCCTTCAGTCTGGATAACAGGCATGACGATGACGATCACATGCCATGAGTAAAGCGGTGCACCGCTTGATCCAAACCTTAGGCGCGTTCGAAGTCGTTGCGAGGGGATTCTTGTCGGGCTGTGTATCCCTCAGGAAGATAGATACATGCCGATACAAATTTCCGTATGCGAGCCGTCAGCGATTCCGCGATGCCACGCATTGCCGCGTGCGCAAATTCCCGCAGACGGAATCGATAGCACAAAAAACTCGAAGCAGCGCATTGACCCGTGCGGATCGGTCCACGCATGATGCATAGCCGCTGTGCGGAAAGCGCATCGGCATATCGACGCCATTGACGCATCGGCAGACACGCTGACGGACACGAAGAGACTCACGCATATGACATCGAAGAAAGACATCAACGCCGCCACGCACGACGGCGCACGTCGCACACTGTTGAAAGCCGCAGGCGCGGCTACGCTGGCCGTCGCGCGCGGCACGACGCTGTTGGGCGGCGCCGCGGCATTTGCGGCGAGCGAGGCGGCCCACGCACAAGGCAACGGCAAGACGCTGCGCATCGGCTATCAGAAGTACGGCAACTTCATCGTGCTGAAGGCGCGCGGCACGCTCGAAAAGCGTCTCGCTGCCCAGGGCGTCGCGGTGCAGTGGCTGGAATTCCCGGGCGGACCGCAACTGCTCGAAGGTTTGAACGCGGGCGCGGTCGATGTCGGCACAGTCGGCGAGACACCGCCGATCTTCGCCCAGGCCGGTGGCGTCGACCTCGTCTACGTGGGCAGCGAGCCGCCGGCGCCGAAGGGCGAAGCGATCATCGTGCCGGCCGACTCGCCGATCAAGACGGTCGCCGATCTGCGCGGCAAGAAAGTTGCGCTGAACCGCGGCTCGAACGTTCACTATCTGCTGGTCAAGGCGCTGCAGAGCGCCCAGGTCGACTACAAGGAAATCGTACCGGCCTATCTCGCGCCTGCCGATGCACGTGCGGCATTCGTGCAGCGCGGCGTCGATGCATGGGTGATCTGGGACCCGTATTACGCGGCGGCCCAGCGTCAGACCGGTGCGCGCGTGATCGTGGACGGCGAGGGTCTCGTGCGCAACACGCAGTATTACGTCGCGAGCCGCAAGTTTGCCGCTGCGCAACCGCAACTGGTCCATGCGCTACTCGATGAAACCGCGAAGGTCGACGAGTGGGCACGCGATCACATTCCGGAGGTTGCGGCGCAGTTGTCGCCGCTTACCGGTCTCGATACCGCGACGCTCGAAGTCGCGCTTAAACGCGCGGGCTACGGTGTGCAGCCGATAGATAGTGCGACGCTTGCGTATCAACAGCAGATCGCCGATGCGTTCACGAACCTGAAGCTGATTCCGCGCAAGATCGAGGTTGTTGATGCCCGGTGGCAGACGGCGTGAGGGTGGTGTTGCCGATGTGCCGGCTGTGAACAGCGTTATCGAGCAAGCCGCCACGCGGTGACCGGCTGTTGCGCAGGCAGTCCTCCGTGCGGCGGCTCACCATGCGTCGTCGAAGCCACACCAGGTTCCACAAAATCCGCCAGCACCACATCGCGCAAACGAATGAAGCGCGGATCGCTGCGCTCGCGCGGGCGCGGCAATGCAACGTCGACGATACGTTCGATGCGACCCGGGCGCGGCGCCATCGTGACGACGCGATCGCCCAGATAGAGCGCTTCGTCGACGTCGTGCGTGACGAGAATCATCGTGATGCGTTCGTGTTCCCAGATGCGTTGCAGCTCGTTCTGCAGGCGACCACGCGTGAGCGCATCGAGCGCGCCGAATGGTTCGTCGAGTAACAGCACGCGCGGCCGGTTCACGAGTCCCCGGGCAATCGCGACGCGCTGCGCCATGCCACCCGACAGCTCATGCGGATACGCGTTCTCAAAACCGTTCAATCCGACGAGCGCGATGTGCTCAGCGACGGCATCGCGCTTTTCTTTCGCCGACAGCGGTGCGTTGCGCAACGCTGCGTGAATGTTCTGCGATGCAGTGAGCCACGGAAACAGCCGATGGTCCTGAAACACGATCCCGCGCTCTAACGACGTGTCGCGCACCGGCTCGCCGGCCACGCGGATCGTGCCGCGATAGTCGGCATCGAGCCCCGCGATCAGACGCAGCAGCGTCGACTTGCCGCAACCGCTCGCACCGACCACGCTGACGAATTCGCCAGGCCGCACGCGCAGCGTGATGTCGTCGAGCACGGCGAGCGGCGCACCGCGCTGCGCGTAGTGTTTGCTGACGTGAACGATGTCGATGCCTTCGGAAGAGAGGGGGGCGGTCGTCATGAACGGTCCTGTGCGAGTGGGGCGGTTTTCAGGCAAAACAACCGAGGCAAAACAACTCAGGCTGATACCGCATCGGGCCGGCGCGCAAACACCGCCCGCTCGATTGCACGCGCAAGCGCATTCAGCGCCCAGCCCGTCAAACCGACGACGATGATCCCGAACAGCACCAGGTCCATCCGGAACTGCTCGCTGCCGTCGATCAGCGTATTGCCGATGCCGCGGCCCGCCACCAGTAGATATTCGGCGCCCAGCGTCGCGAGCCAGGAGTAAATCAACGCGAGATAGATGCCGGTGAAAATCGACGGCAGTGCGGCGGGCAGGATCACATGGCGGATCAGTTGCAGGCGCGAATAGCGGAACGCGCGCGCGACTTCGATATACGCGCGCGGCACGGAATGAATGCCGTCACAGGTATGTGCAGCAACCGGCAGCAGCGCGGCGAGCGACAGAAACACGACCTTCGCGGCATCGCCGAGACCGAACCAGACGGAGATCAACGGAATCCACGCGAACAGCGAGATCTGCTTGAACGTGTCGAAGCTCGGCGCGATCAACCGCGTCGCGATACGCGACAGTCCAAGCGCACTGCCGAGCAACAACCCGGCAATGCTACCGATCGCGAACCCGCTAGCTTCGCGTGCGAGCGATGCCGACAACGCGCGCACCAGCGCTCCGCTGACGATCTGCTCCCACGCGGTATGCGCGACATCGGCGGGACTGACCAGCAGGCCACTCTTCACCAGATGCGCCGCGCTCACCGTCCACCACAACGCAAAGACCACGAGTGGCAAGACGAGGCCCCGCCAGTCGATGCGACGCGATAACGATTTTTCGTCGGCGGCTGACAGAGCGTCCTGCTCGACGGCGTCGCAGCCGCACGGCGGCGGCCCCTTGCGCCGGTTATGACGACGCAGACGAAGTTGCGCGGGAATTCGGTTCGACGCCATCGTGTGCTCCTTCTACGCAGGCGGTGATGCGAGGGTTATTCGCGAAACGCGGACGGTTGCCCACGCCGCAGACGCGCTTCGAGCGCATCGAGCAACCGGTTCATGGCGAGGCCAATAGCGCCGACCACGACGACCGACGCCATCACGAGATCGAGTTGAAATAGCTGCCGGCCGTAGACGATCAGATAGCCGAGCCCCTCGGACGAAGCGACGAGTTCGACCACGACGAGCGCAAGCCACGCCTTGGTAAACGCAAGCCGGATACCGGTAGCAAGCGTCGGCACGGCCGCGGGCAGCACGAGATAAACGATGCGTTGCCAGCGGTTGTATTTGAAGACCCGCGCGACCTCGTCGAGCGTGGCAGGTGTTTGCCGGAAACCTTGCAGCGTACTGAGCGTGACCGGCACCAGCGCGGCGTGCGCAATCAGGATGTACTTGAGCGGCTCGCCGACGCCGACGAGCAACAGCAGAAACGGTAGCCAGCCCAGCACCGGAATCTGCACAATCGCATTGAAGGAGGGCAGCACGTACGCTTCGAGCGTCCGCGACAGTCCAAGCGCCGCGCCGATCGCAAAACCGGCCACGGTGCCGGCGCCAAAGCCGAGCAACACGCGTTGCAGACTGATCAACGTATTGCTGGCGAGGTCGCCGCTGCGCGCGAGTTCGATGAAGGTGTCGTAGACGCGCTCGGGCGGCGGCAGGATCTGCGGGGCGATCCAGCCGCGCTCGCAACCGATGCTCCACAGCGCGAACAACGCGACCGGCAGAAGCCACGGCGCGAGATGCCATGCCAGTGCGCGCAGCACGTGGCGCGCACGGCGACCCGACGAAGCGGCGCTGACAGTCGTATCGCCAGGGGCTGCGTGCAGCGGAATTGCGGTATCGCTCATCGTCGCGCTCCGTCGGATGGGGCGAGTGTGGTCGCTCAGGCGAGCGGTTTGCCCGCTGCGTCATAGGGCGTCCAGTAATGCTCGAGTTTCAGCGTGCGCAGCGCGTTATCGAGGTAACGCGGCTCGAACCAGCTGTCGACTTCGACCGGCTGGCGAATCAGCTTGAGCTGCAACGCCGCTTGCGCGACGGCCTTGTAGCGCCCGACGATAAACGGATCGATCAACGGCGAGTTGCGTTCTTTCAAGGTCCGGTTCGCGAACTCCGCTTTCCACGACGCAACGCCTACACCGCTCTTCGCCCACTGCTGGAATAGCGCATCGCGATTCGCCTCGTCCGACGACCATTGCGCGCCTTTGACAAACGCGTTCACCACGCGCTGGACGATCTCCGGATGTGCATGCTCGAAGTCTTCGGTGACGAGCAGATGCGATTGCCGCGTGAACTGCGGGCCATCGGTCTGCGATTCGTAGATGATCTTCGCGAGCCCCTGGTCGCGCAGCTTGTACAGGTGATAATCGTTGACCGACGCATCGATACCCTTCGAAGCCAGCGCCGCGAGCGAGCTGGCCGTGTCGAGATTGAGCACGCGCAGATCGCGTTCGTCGAGATGGTTCGCGGCCAGTACGTTGTCGGCGACGAGCTGCAGGTTGGTGCCGCGAAAGATCGATACGCGGCGGCCTTTGAGGTCCTTGATCGAATGGATGTCGGAGTCGGGCGGCACGGCGATCTTGATGCCGACGCGCACGCCCGATTCGAGCAGGATGCGCGTCTTCAAACCGTTGGCACGCGCGAGTACCGCGGGCAGATCGCCTTGAAAGGCGAAGTCGAGTGATTTATTGGCGATCGCTTCGTTGACTGCGGGACCGGCGCCCTTGAAGAACAGCCATTCGACCTTGATGCCGTCGGCGGCGAATTCCTTTTCCAGTAGTTGCTGCTGTTGTACGGTCGCCGCGGGCGAACCGCCGAAGGTCGGTGGATCGCCGGTGCCTTGATCGGCGACGCCGATGCGGATCGTCGCCGGCTTGTCGGCGTGGGCGTTGACCGCGGCGATGGACAGCGTCGACAGCACGAGCAGCAGTTTCAGGAAGCGGGGATAGCGCATGAGGTTCGAGTGAAAGTGCAGGGCAAGAGATAGGGGCACGCGCAGCCCCGCATAACCCGAGGTAGCGTGAGGCTTGCTGCGCGAATGACTTGCGTCGAACGGGAACAAACATTCTTGTCGACGGTACGGGGCAGGACAAGAAAGTATTTGAGCTATGCATATCGCCGGTGGCGTATTCGCTTGTCGTCGTGGCGAAGAGGGGAGTTGCGTTCCGTTGTAGTGACGGAATCGATGTGCGGACAGCAGCGTGCCCCTCATCGGTCAGGTACAGAAGTACCAGGCGATCTAGTCCTGGGCGATCTGGCTGGGGTTGTCGCGCGGCGCTACATTGCACCCACTCCAGTTGCCCCGACACTGCCATGAAACAAAGTCCATCCACAGACGAAAACATCCCGGCTCACGCGGGCGTCGAATCCACTGCGCCGAACGACGACGCCACACTGCACGTGCTGCAGATGCGCGAAGTGCATCATCGGGTGCGCAACAGCCTGAACCTGATCTCGTGCACGTTGCAATTGCAGGCACGGCAATCGGACAGCGAGGAAGTGCGCCGCGCACTGTCGATCGCGGTCGAGCGGATCGACAGCCTTGCGCGTATTCACGGGCATCTATATGGGCACGACCAGCAACGTACCCGCGATGCGCTCCCATACCTGGAAAATCTCGTGCGCGATCTGCACGACGCATTGCTGTCGCCACTCGACGCCCGCCGTATCGAACTGCTACCGAGCGAGCGTTTCACGGTAAGCGACGACGAGATGATGTCGCTGGGATCGATCGTCACCGAGCTCGTGACGAACGCGATCAAGTACGGCACCGGCGATATTGCGGTTGGCGTGCAGCGTACGCCGGCATACGTGAGCATCGTCGTGGAGAACGAAGGCCGCGGTTTTCCATCCACCTTCAATCGCGCGACCGATGCCGGCTTCGGGCTACGGCTCGTGAACCATTTGTGTACGCGTTCGGGCGGCGAGATGGCGATCGAGCCGTCGCCGACGTCGGGCCGGGTCGTGGCGCGGATTGGGGTGCGTTAAACAGTGCTTTGAGCATGGTTCTCACGCTCCGCGTCGAGATACCGTTCGACGATGCGGCGAAACTGCACGAGTGCCGAGTCCATGGCGAAGGCCATCATCGTGAACGAGGGATCGCGTGCGAGATTGCGCTGCTGCGCGGTGATGATCGCGCGGTCCTCATCGAATGCCTCGACGATCGACTCGTGAATCGCGCGTGTCACTTCGGGTCGATCGATCGCGAAGTTGTGCGGATGCCCGAAGAAGTAGTGCGTCGACGTAGCAGTTTCCGGTGTCAGCGCCTGGCAGCCGCGAAACTCGGCGGCGTCGATCCGCCGGCCTTCGAATGCGCCTGTGCCGACCGGGGCCATGCCCGAGTCCATCCGCAGGATGCCCGGAATGGTGAAATCGTAGATATTCCAGCGGTCGACCTTGCCCGGCCATGCCTTCACCGCAGCGGCGAATGGCGGCACATCGGTGTCCATGGTCCAGCGCGTCACGCGTACGCCGTTGTCGAGCCGCTCGACCAACGGCCGGATCTTCGCGTAGCTTTCCGGACCGCCGAGCGTGGTCGGATGCACGAACGGCAGATGCGAGAAATCGAGCAGGTTGTCGCAGATCAGCAGGTAATTCACGTCGTAGTGAATGTAGCCGGGCAGGCTGCGCCAGTCGGGGTCGTCGAGCCAGTGCGTGTCGGGAATCGCGTCTGGGTCGGCGAGCGCCGCGTCGCCCATCCAGATCCATATCCATCGATGCCGCTCGACCACCGCGAAGCTGCGCACCCGCGCTTGAGCCGGCACGCGGTCCTGGGCCGGCGCCTCGATGCAGGCACCGCTGCAGTCGAATTTCAGGCCGTGGTACAGGCAGCGCACGTCGTCGCCTTCGCGCCGGCCGAGCGACAGCGGGGCGCCGCGGTGACAGCAGCGGTCCTCAAGCGCGACCACCGTGCTGTCGGCGCTGCGATACATCAGGACCGGAATGCCGGTAATCGTGCGCGCGAAGAAACCGTCCGCGTCGATCTCGTGTGACCACGCGGCCACGTACCACGTGTTTTGAATAAACATCGTGCTGTCTCCAGTCATGTTGTCGATTGCATTGCCACATTGCCGCCGCGCCCGACTGCGGGGGCGCTTGACCGCACGATAGGTTCGCCACCATCATGCGTCAACACAATGGCCGTAATGACTGGAATGCACGCCATGCATATTCGTGATCTCGATCTGAACCTGCTGCTGGTGTTCGATGCGCTGCTGCGAGAGCGCAGCGTGACGCGGGCGGCGGTGGAGGTCGGTTTGTCGCAGGGAGCGATGAGCCACGCGCTGAACCGGCTGCGCGCGTTCTTCGAAGACCCGTTGTTCGTCAAGACGCCCACGGGCATGACGCCGACACCGAAGGCGGCGCTGCTCGGTCCGTCGATAGTCGGCATGATGACGACGCTGCGCGAGGATGTCGTGTCGCAGGCGCAGTTTCATCCGGCCACCGCGCGGTGCAGTTTCACGTTATGCATGACGGACATGGGTGAACTGGTGTTCCTGCCGCCGCTGATCCGTCAGTTGCGCCGGGAGGCGCCTGACTGCACGCTGCGCAGCCTCCAGGTCCCGTTTGGACAGATCGCCGGTACGCTCGCAACCGGCGAGGCCGATCTCGCGCTCGGGTCGTTCCGCGCGGCGCCCGACGAACTGTTCCAGCAGCAACTCTTCATGCATTCGTTCGTGACGATGGTGAGCGTGCGCAACACGGCGGTCGGCAAAACGATCACGCGCGAGCAGTTCGAAACGATGCGCCATATCGTCGTGATGCTCGAAGGTCCGGCCGGCGCGGCCTACGATAACGCCTTCGACGAATACGGCATTCGCCGCAACGTCTACCTGTCGACGCCACACTTTCTCGTCGTCCCGCTCCTGATCGACCAGCATCCCGATCTGATCGCCACGGTGCCGCTCGAACTCGGCAATGTGTTCGCGAAGCTCGGCACGGTGCGCATTCTGCCGCCGCCGGTTGCGTTGCCGCCGTTCGGCTTGCGGCAGCACTGGCATCCGCGGTTTCATGATGACGGGGCGAACATCTGGTTGCGGCAGCTGATCAAGCGGACCTTCGAGCATTACCCGGATTTGCCGGACGAGAATCCGCCCGAATCGCCCCCACGCCGGCGAACGCGGCTTACCAGTGTGAAATGAACAGCACAAGCGGCATGGTGATTGCCGCCAGCGCGGTCTGGACAGTAATGATCCCGGCAGACAAACGATGATCGCCGCCCAACAGCTTCGCCATGATGTAGGCCGACGGAGTGCATGGCAGCGAGTTGAACAAGACGATTGTCGTCAACGCCGGACCTTGAATTCCGAGCGCCAGACCGATCCAGAGCGTGAGCAGCGGGACGAGCAATAGCTTGATGAACGACGACTGCAAAACGGGGCCTCGTGCCTCCTTTGCCGCTTTCATATCGAGCCCCGCACCTACGGCAAGGAGCCCCAGCGGCAATGACGCTGCTCCGAGAATCGCAAGCAGGTTCGACAGCGTACCCGGCAGTGAAAGACCGCTCACATTGAAAAGTGCGCCGAGCAGCACGGCCATGATGACGGGGTTCTTCAGCAGGGCGCTAACGATTTGCCGACTGGTTGGGGTACCGCCACTCCCGTAATGCATCAGGATGATGATCGATGCCACGTTAAGCAAAGGGATGGCGACTGCGATGCTGATCGACGTCAACGTTAGACCGACACTGCCATACATCGCCGCGGCCGCGGCGACGCCGACGTAAGTGTTCGGCCGCAGGGCACCTTGAATGACCGACGAAAAAACCGCGCCCGATTGCCTGCTCCAGATACGCCATGCGTACAGCACCAGCGCACCGGTTCCGACTGCGCCAAGAATCGCGATGGCAATCGGACGAACGGGAAACTGGGCCAGGTTTGCTTTCGCCACCTGACTGAACATCAACGCCGGGAACATGTAGTAGTAGTTCAGCGTTTCGCATGGCAGCCAGAACTCGTCGGCTAGCATCTTGCGCTGGCGAAGCACGAAGCCCATCAATATCAGGGCGAATATCGGAACGAGCGCTGTAAAGACACTTTGCATGGGCGCTCCGTTAGATGAATGTCCTGGCCAGCACCACCGCGCCGTAGACGCCGATAAACGCGTTCATGGCACGTTCAAACAACGATGTGCGTGTGCACTTGAATAGCGGATGCTTTAGCCATTTTTCTTCTGTCGATAGTTGGTCTCCCTGAAATGTGGCAGAGATGTGTCATTACTTAAAATAATAAAAATTTTGTCGTTAAGACGATAAATGAATAAAGCGCAGATAAGAGGCGCGATCTGCAGCAATGTCAGATCGCCCCTGAGCGCGTGTCGGCGTAACGCGAGCCGCCCCGAATCGCCCCCATCCTCCCGACGAAAGGCTTAACATCTGCGGTTTGGCCGCGCCGCGCTCCGTTGCGCGGCGTGCGCACGGTTCCCACATCCGCCCCCGATGAACTCCCGATTCGCCGATCTCACGCGCATCCCGTCCTTTGTGCCGCTCGCGGGCGCCACCCTGATGCTCGGGGTCGCGATGTCCTTCACCGCACCGTACCTGTCGCTGTTCAGCGTCGAGCACGCCGGCATGACGCCGCTGCGGCTCGGCCTCTTCATGACGCTGATTGCGGCGAGCGGCGTGGCGGCAAGCGCGTGGGCGGGCAAATGGTCGGACCGCCACGGGCACCACCGCGCGTTGCTGCTCGCCGCACTGATTGCGGCGGCGCTCGGTTTCCTCTCGCTGTGCTTCGTGCGCGACTACCGCGCGCTGCTCGTAATCGGTGTGGCGTTTCTCGGCGCGGGCGGCTCGGCGATGTCGATGGTGTTTTCGTTTGGTCGGGCGGCGCTGCAGGTCCGCGACGAGGCCGAGCGCACGTTCGCGACGGCGACGCTGCGCACTGTGCTGTCGGTGGCGTGGGTGTTCGGGCCGTCGGTGGGCGCACTGGTGCTGGCCGCCGCGGATTTTTACGGACTCTTTCTATTCGCGGCAGCGTGCTTTGCCGGCTGCGCGGTAATCGTCTGGCGCATGCCGGAGGCGTCCGGCGGCGCGTTGCACAGCACGCCGGCACACGTAGCCGGCGATCCGGCGACGTTGCTCGAAGTGACCACCGTCACCGAGCCGGAGCCGCCGGTCAAACCCGACTTCGTGCATCCAGTCGCATCGTCGCGGGTGATCTGGCGCACGGTGATCGCGCTGACGCTGATCGGGCTTGCAGCCAACGCGACGATGATCGTGTTGCCGCTGTATGTCGTCCACGGCCTCGCCGGCGCGCGCATCGACGTGTCGATCATGCTCGGTCTCGGTGCATTCCTCGAAATCCCAATGATGCTCGCGCTCGGCGCACGCGGCGCCACGCTGAACAAGCTGCGCTGGCTCGCCGCCTGCGCGGCAGTGCATGTCGTCTACTTCATCGCGCTGGCAGCGGCGGGCTCGATTCCGATCCTGATCCCGATGCAGGCGTTGAACGCGTTTGTCGTCGCGGTTACCTCGTGCCTCGGGATGACCTACGTGCAGGACCTGATGCCGCGCTCGCCAGGCCAGGCGACCGCGCTTTTCTTCAACTCGTCGCGGGTCGGTTCGATCTTGTCAGGGGTGCTGTCGGGATTGCTGGTGGCCGGGCTCGGCTATCGCGGGACGTTCCTCGTCTGCGGTTTGCTGGCCGCGGGAGCATTCATCCTGTTCGCCGATCCGCCGTGGCGGCGCATGTGGCAGGCCGTGCAGGACTGGCGGCGTTCCCGCGAGCTTTATTGACTCGACCGACCGGCCCGCGTCACTCGTGCGTCTGCGCCTGCAGCCACACCAAAAGCGGCTTGAGCTTCTCGCGATACTCGTTGCGCGGCGGATGCACGAGGTAATAGCCGGCGCCCGTTTCCAGCACGCGCTGGAACGGCCTGACGAGCGCACCGCTCGCAAGACTCTCCTGCAGCAGATTCAGGTCGCCGAGCGCGACACCTAACCCACGCACCGCGGCGTTGAACGCGAGGTCGAGTGTGTCGAACACCTGCTCGCGGTAAGTGTGCGCGGCCAGTTCGCCGCTTTCCTTTTGCAGCCATAACATCCAGCCACGCCGGCCGAAGCTCGAATGAAGCAGTGTGTGCTGCTTCAGATCCGCCGGCTCGGCGAGCGGCGGCATACCTGACATACCCTCAGCCATCTGCGGCGAGCACACGGGCGTAAGACGCTCGCGCATCAGCGGCGTGGCTTCGAGCCCATCCCAACGGCCGGTGCCGAACAGGATCGCGGCGTCGAGCGTGCCTTCGCCGAAGTTGGTCGGCAGGAACCACGCGGTGTCGATATTGAGCTGGGTGCCCGGCGCTTCTGCATAGAAGTCGGGCAGGCGCGGCAGCAGCCAGCGTGCGGCCAGCGTCGGCGTAACGCGCAGCGTCACGGTCTGGCCGCCCATGCTCGGAATGTGCATCGAGCGGCGCGCGGTAGCGAGCAGTTCTTCGACGATCGGCACGAGCCGCTGGCATTCGACGGTCGGCACCACCATCCGCGTATGGCGCACGAACAGCGCGCAGCCGAAATACTCCTCGATCTGCTGGATATGCCGGCTCACGGCGCTCTGGCTCAGAAACAGTTGCTGCGCGGCAGCCGTGAAGTTGCCGCAGCGCGCGACGACCAGCAGCGTCTGCAGCACATTGAACGGCGGGTAGCGTTCGATCTTCATTTATGCAAGTTGTGCATGGGAACCATGAGATTTTACCGTTTGTCCCGTAAAAATTGGCGTTCATAAAATCGCCTCAACCTTGCCCGGCGGCGCTTCAAGTCTGCTCAGGTACCCGCTCAGGCATCCGCTCAATCCATCCACGGAGTTTTCGCATGACCCAGCACACCGACCGGCTATGGGGCGGACGTTTCAAGACCGGCCCGGCGCCTGCGCTGACCGCGCTGTCGCGCTCGGACCCGAGCTTCTTCCGTCTCGCGCCATACGATCTCGCCGGTTCGCGCGCGCATGCGCAGGAGCTGCGGCGGGCGGAAATCCTGAGCGCCGCCGAGTTGCAGCAGCTACTCGACGAAATGGACCGGCTCGACGCGCAGTTTCGCGCCGGAGAAGTCGGCCCGTTGCTGCAGGACGAGGATGTGCATACGTTTCTGGAGCGCGAGCTGACGCAGCGGCTCGGCGCAACCGGCGGCAAACTGCGCGCCGGGCGCTCGCGCAACGACCAGGCGGCGAACGACTTAAGGCTCTTTCTGCGGGACAAGGCGCGTACGCTAACCCAGGCAGTCATCGATCTGCAGAATGCATTAATCGAACAGGCAAACGCGCACATCGGCAGCGTGTCCGCGGGCTTTACGCACTTGCAACCGGCGCAGCCGGTGGTGTTTGCGCACCATCTGCTGGCGCATGCGCAGTCGATCTACCGCGACATCGATCGTCTGCTCGACTGGGATCGCCGCAGCGCGCGTTCGCCGCTCGGCGCGGCTGCGCTGGCGGGATCGGCGATTTGCCGGCGGCCGGAGTTGTCGGCGGTGGAACTCGGTTACGACGGCCCGTGCGAGAACTCGATCGATGCCGTGGCGTCGCGTGATCACGTCGCCGAATTCGTGTTCGTGACGAGCATGCTGGCGGTGAACCTGTCGCGGCTGTCGGAAGAAGTGATTCTGTGGACCTCGCGGCAGTTCGGCTGGGTCGTGCTCGACGACGGCTATGCGACTGGCAGCTCGATCATGCCGCAGAAGAAAAACTCCGACATCGCGGAGTTGACGCGCGGCAAGGCCGGCCGGCTGATCGGCAACCTGAGCGGCCTGCTGGCGACGCTGAAGTCGCTGCCGCTCGCGTACAACCGCGATCTCGCCGAAGACAAGATCGCCGCGTTCGATTGCATCGACACACTCGAACTCGTGCTGCCCGCGATGGCCGGCATGATCCGCACGATGCGCGTGAATGTCGACGAAATGCGTCGTCAGGCGCCGCTCGGCTTCACGCTCGCCACCGAAGTCGCGGACTGGCTCGCGCTGCGCGGTGTGCCGTTTAGCGAAGCGCACGAGATCACCGGTGCGCTGGTGCGCGTGTGCGAAGAGCAGGGGATCGAGTTGTCGGAGGTGTCGGTGGCGACGCTTGCGCAGGTCGATGCGCGGCTCGAACCGGCCGTGCTTGCGCATGTCACGCTCGATGCCGCGGTGGCGGCGCGCAGCGGTTACGGCGGTACTGCGCCCGCGCGCGTTCGCGAACAGATCGAGCGTTTGCAAGGCGCGCTGGCCGCGCAGCTTGCGTGGGCCACTTCGTATGGGGGACCGACATGTTGAGTGCATCGAGAGACGGGCAACCGGGTCTGCTCGCCACCGGCGGTGCCTCAGATGAAACGAACGCCGCGCACGAGTTCACCGACATCTCGCAACTGGTCCACGTGCGTCGGCGGCACTGGGGGCGTTATCTGTCGTCGGCGATCATCGTCGCGATCATCGGCTACGTGGTCGTTGCATTTGCGCACGGACAGATCGAATGGAGCTATGTCGCGCGCTTTCTGACTGCGCGTTCGATCCTGACCGGCCTCGCGAACACCGTCGTGATGACGATCCTCGCGATGGCGCTCGGCATCGTGCTCGGTGTGATTACCGCGGTCATGCGGCTGTCCGCCAATCCGGTCGTGCAAACGGTCGCGCGCGGTTATGTGTGGCTGTTTCGCGGCACACCGGTAATCCTGCAACTGCTGCTGTGGTTCAACCTCGCGCTGGTGTTTCCGACGCTCGGCATTCCAGGGCTGTTCGAGTTTCGCACCGTCGATGTGATGACGCCGTTTCTCGCCGCGTTGCTCGGCCTCGGTATCAATCAGGGTGCGTATACGTCGGAGGTGGTACGCGCGGGCATGCTGTCCGTCGACACCGGCCAGTACGAGGCCGCGAAGTCGATCGGTATGCCGCGGCTGCAGGCATTGCGCCGCGTGATCCTGCCGCAGGCGATGCGCGTGATCGTACCGCCGATCGGCAACGAACTGGTCGGCATGGTCAAGCTGACATCGCTCGCGAGCGTGATCCAGTACGCGGAAATGCTGCACAACGCGCAGAACATCTACTACGCGAATGCGCGCGTGATGGAACTGCTGATCGTTGCGGCCATCTGGTATCTGGCTGTCGTGACGGTGCTGTCGTTGCTACAGACGCAGGTGGAGCGGCGTTATGCGCGCGGCGCAGGCCGCAAGTCGGGGCGCCAGTGAATCGCTCAATCATGCCGGCGAAATACGCGGACCCCGCGGGGAGCAAGGCAACATGAATCCAATCGTTCGCGCTGTCGACGTACGCAAGTCCTATGGCGACTTCAAGGCGCTGCAAGGCATCACACTCGACGTAACGAAAGGCGAAGTGCTGTGCGTGATCGGACCGTCAGGCTCGGGCAAAAGCACGTTCCTGCGCTGTATCAACCAGCTCGAAGCGATCAACGACGGTGCGCTGTGGGTCAACGGCGAACTGGTCGGCTACCGGCGCGTCGGCGACCGGCTTTATCCATTGTCGGAAAAGCAGATGGCGCGGCAACGGCTCGCGACCGGCATGGTGTTTCAGCGCTTCAATCTGTTTCCGCACAAGACGGCGCTGGAAAACGTGATCGAAGGGCCGGTGCAGGTGCTCAAGCGGCGTCGCGTGGAAGCTGTCGAAGAAGCGCGGGCGCTACTCGAGCGCGTGGGACTCGGCCACAAATGCGATGCGTTTCCGGTCGAACTGTCGGGCGGCCAGCAGCAGCGCGTGGCGATTGCGCGTGCGCTGGCGATGCATCCGCAGTTGATGCTGTTCGACGAACCGACGTCCGCGCTCGATCCGGAACTGGTCGGCGAAGTGCTCGCCGTGATGCGCGATCTCGCGCAAAGCGGCATGACGATGATCGTCGTCACGCACGAACTCGGCTTTGCACGCGAAGTGGCGAGCCGCGTGGCGTTTATGGATCAGGGGCAGGTGGTCGAAAGCGGTCCACCGGACCAGGTGCTGTCGCATCCGCAACACCGCCGTACGCAGGACTTCGTGTCGGCCGTGCTGTCCTGAGTACTGACTGTCGAACCACATAACCAATCTCACGCCGTGCCGCGCACGGCCAACCTTTACTTCAAGCGAGTGTTCATGAACGCATTCTTTCGTTTGCGCGGGCGGGTCACGCTCGCTGTTGCGCTCGTAGCCGCGGCAACGACGTTGTGCGCGCTGCCGGCAGCGCAGGCCGGAACCGTACCGTCGATCGGCAAGAGCACGCTGATCGCGGCCATCGTGCCCAACTATCCGCCGTTCGAATACAAGGACCCGGCCACCGACAAACTGATGGGCTTCGACGTCGATCTCGGCGAAGCGCTTGCGGCGAAGCTCGGTGTGACGTTGCAATGGCAGGAGACCGGTTTCGAACAGATGATGAGCGCGCTCACGACGCATCGCGTCGACATCATCCTGTCGGGCATGACCGATCTGCCGGCGCGCCGTAGCGCTGTCGATTTCCTCGACTACATCACAACGGGCCCGCAGTTTTATACGCTCAAGACACGCGCCGGAGAGTTTCCCGATATGGCCGCGCTGTGCGGCAAGACCGTGGGTTCGAGCCGTCGCACGTCGTTCCCCAGCGACACGGCGAACTGGAGCAACGCGAACTGCGTGAAGGCCGGTAAAAAGCCGATCAATGTGGTCGGCACGGATGGTTCGTCCGATGCGCGCATGCAGTTGCGCCAGGCGCGACTCGACGCGGCAGTGCAGGGCGGCGAAACGCTGCCGTACCAGAACTCGGTCGAACAGAACGCGTATGCGCCGATCGGCAAACCGTTCCTGTCGCAGTACACGGGCATCGGCATTGCGAAGAGCAACGCGGCGATTACCGCGGGCCTGACGGCGGCTCTGAACCAGTTGATCGCGGACGGCACCTATCAGAAGCTGCTCGCGAAGTGGAGTCTGCAGGATCATGCGGTGCAGAAGGCGGTGCTCAATGCCGATAACTGACCGGCCGCTGCGCGCACGCACCGGCGCGCGCACGGAAACCGCTAACGACACACGTACTGCGCCGCGCTGGCCGCACGGGCACCGCTCGTGTGTCGCGCTTGCCTTCGATCTCGACGGTCCGACCGGCGATGCGATGCTCGACGGTTCGATCTGGCGTAATCCGGCTTACTTCACGCTCGGCAGTTATGGGCCGTGGCGCGCGTTGCGACGCCTGCTCGATATGCTGCGCGAGCGGGCTGTGCCTGCGACCTTCTTCGTCCCCGCCTGGGTTGTCGAGAACTGGCCGCAGCAATGTGCGGCGATCGTCGAAGGCGGTCACGAGATCGCGTATCACGGCTATCGGCACGAAGCGTTCTGGACGCTCGATAGCGACGGCCAGCGCGCGGTGATGCAGCGTTCGGCAGAGGTGTTCGAACGGTATCTGGGCATTCGCCCGGTGGGTTTTCGCACGCCTTCCGGCGACTGGGGACCGGACACGATCCGCGTGCTCGCCGAAGCCGGCGTGCGCTATTCGAGTTCGATGCGTGGCGACGACCGGCCATACCTGATGCACGCGGAAGGTATCGCCGAGCCGATGGTCGAGATTCCGGGCCGCTGGGAACTGGACGATTACGCGTCGCTCGCGTATCACCGCAACCCGGACTTCCCCGCGAGCCTCGACCGCATCGCGAGTTACGACACGACGTTCGATAACTGGCGGCGCGAGTTCGACGGTTCGCATCGCGACGGGCTGTGTCTGACGACGCTGTTTCATCCGAAGGTATCGGGCAAGCCTGGGCGCATCCCGTTGCTCGAACGGTTGATCGATCATATGCGCGAGCAGGACGGGGTGTGGTTCGCCGCGTGTCGGGATGTCGCGCAATGGTGGCGCGATACGTATGTGGCCAACTCAACGACTACCGCGGTGCAGGAATTTCGTAGATGAACAACGCGAATGGAAGCAAAACGATCTGGCCGCAGCGCGCACGCTGCGCGGTCGTCGTCACGGTCGACTTCAACGACGATCTCGGCATCCTGACGCAGGAGCCGCGCATCGCGGGTCGCGAGAAATCGTTGTCGGTGTGGCGCTACGGCGCGAAGCGCGGTGTGGATCGCGTACTAGACGCACTCGACGAAGCCGGCGTGCGTTCGAGCTGGTTCGTGCCCGGGCAAGTCGTGAAGACGCATGCCGGGCTCGTCAGCGAGATCGCTGCATGCGGTCACGAACTGGGTACCTCCGGCGATCGTTGCGAAAACTTCGATACGCTGACGCTCAACGAGCAGCGGCGCGCTTTTTTCGCGGGACAGGATGCGCTTGCGGCGCTAACCGGCCGGCGCGCGCAAGGGTTCCGCTCGTTCTACGGCAACTGGGCGCCCGGTTTCGCGGATTTCATCCGCGACGAGGGTGTGACGTGGTCGTCGTCGTGGCGCGGCGACGATCTGCCGTATTTCCATCCGACAGAACTCCCCGCACAGACTGACACACCGCGTACCGCAGCGCCGCTCGTCGAACTGCCGTTGCACTATGAACTCGAAGACGAGCCGTACTTCGCGTACAACCTGTCGCCGGCGGTGCCGGTCGGACAGCCGCGCATCCCGTCGTATCGCGAGGTGCTGTCCAACCTGAAGCAGGACTTCGCTGCATTCCATCGCTTTGGCTTGTGCTTCGTGTTGCGCTTGCATCCGGAGATCATCGGTACCGCGGGGCGCATCGACGTGTTACGCGAACTGCTCGCCGAGATGCGCACGCACCACGACGTGTGGTTTGCCACCGGCGCCGAAGTCGCGGAGTGGTGGCGGGCGACGATCGCACGCAACGAACCCGGTCATCCGGTCGACGTGTTCGAGCAATACCGGCAGGCGGTCGCATGAGCGCGCGCGACCGGTCCTTGTCGGAACAACTGGCGGGCTTCGTCGCTGGCTTGCCCGATGATGCGATTCCCGAACCCGTCGTTGGGCGTGCGAAGCGGCATATTCTCGATACGCTCGGCGCGGCGCTGGCGGGTTCGGCCGCGCTCGAAGCACGCAGCGCCCGTGCGATCATGCAACCGATGCAAGCGGCTGGTTCCGGTGCTACGGGTGCATGGGGCACCAGACTCGCGTTCGGTCCTCGCGATGCGGCGTTCGTCAACGGCGTCGCGGCGCATGCGCTCGAACTCGACGATTCGGGCGGCTGCGATCACTCGGGTGCGGTGGTGCTGCCCGCCGCGTTTGCGGCGCTCGCGTGTAGCGAGCGGCCCGTGTCGGGACGTGCGTTTATCGCCGCGGTCGTGCTCGGCTACGACGTCGGGCGCCGCGTGCTCGAAGCGTGCGGCGGCTACTCGCCGCACAACGGCCGCGGCTGGCATTCGACGATGACCTGCGGCGTGTTCGGTGCGGCGGCCGCGGCCGCACGTCTGCTGGGACTCGACGCCGCGCAGACAGCCGCGGCGCTCGGTCACGCGGGCAGTTTCGCAGGCGGCCTGTGGGGCTTCATTCACGACGCGTCGCAGACCAAGCGGATGCATACGGGGCGCGCAGCCGAGGGCGGTCTGCTGGCCGCACTGCTGGCACGCGAGGGCGTGAGTGGACCTAGCCAGGTCTTCGCGGACGTCTGGGGCGGCTTCTTCAACGCATTCGCAGCCGAAACGCAAGAGCCGGCTGCGCTGCTCGCCGATCTCGGTACGCAGTGGAAGCTGATGCGCTGCTCGGTCAAGCCGCATGCGTCGTGCCGCAGCGCGCACGCAGCCGTCGATGCAACGCTCGAACTACTAGGCCACCGCGCGTGCGATCTCGACCGGCTGGAAGACGTACATGTGCGGCTCAGCGCGTTCGTCGAGCGGATGTGCGGCGGCCGCGATCTGCATCCGCTTGCGTCCGCGCAGATGAGCCTGCCGTATGCGCTTGCCGCCGCGCTGGTGTACGGTCACGCGGGGCTCGATGCGTATGCCGACGCGCAGCGTCGCGACCCGCGCATTGGCGTTGCGATGTCGCGCATCGTGCTCGAAGTCGATCCAGCGATGTCCGATCTCGACGAACCGTTCGTCACACTGTCGATGCGCGATGCCGAGCCGCGCTCACTGCAAGTACCGGTGCCGCTCGGCGATCCACGCAATCCGCTAGCGGATGACGCGTTGCTCGCAAAGTACCGCTCGCTTGCCGGTGTCGTGCTCGACGAAGCACCGCTTGCCGCACTGGCCGATGCGGTGCTCGGTCTTGAGCGTATCGCCGATGTACGTAGGTTGTTGCGCTCGCTTGTGGGTCACGCCGACACGCGCGCAGCGTTGCAGTGAAATGCGCAAACACGCCTCACAGACTCTTCAAAACAAAAGGACGTCATCGATGAATCTCACTCCGCTACGCGCTGCCTCCGGCTTGCTGGTGTTCTTGCTGTCGACGCTGTGCAGCGTCAGTGTCTTGCACGCGCAGACCTTGCCCGATGTGATCGCGAAATCGAAAACGATCAAGGTCGCGGTCAATTCGATTTATCCGCCGATGGAATACAAGGACCCGGACAGCGGCGAGCTGACCGGTTTCGACATCGATCTCGGCAACGCGATCGCGAAGGAACTCGGCGTGAAGCTCGAATGGCAGGAATCGGCATTCGAGCAGTTGCTGCCGTCGCTGACGACCGGGCGCGTCGACATGATTCTGAGCGGCATGAGCGATCTGCCGAAGCGCCGTGACAGCGTCGATTTTCTCGACTACGTGAATTCGGGCGCGCAGTTCTACATCCTGGCATCGCGCGCGGGCGAGATCCGCAGCGCCACCGATCTATGCGGCAAGTCGGTCGGTACGAGCCGCAGCACATCGTTCCCCGCCGATACCGCCGACTGGAGCGCGCAACACTGCGTCGCAGCCGGCAAACCGGCGATCACCGTGGTCGGCACCGAAGACACATCGTCGGCGCGCATGCAGCTCAAGCAGACACGGATCGCGGCGGGTGTGCAGGGCAGCGAAACGTTGCCGTACGCGATGAAACTCGAACCGAACACCTACAAGCCAATCGGCGAGCCGTTCGCGACGTCGCCCGAAGGCATTGCGTTTGCGAAGTCGAATCCGAAGCTGCGTGACGCGGTGCTTGCCGCGTTGAACAGGCTGGTCGCGAACGGCACGTATCGCACGATCGTCGCGAAGTGGGGGCTGCAGTCGAGCGCCGTGGCGAAGATCGGCGTGAATGGGGTAACGCCGCAGTAGGTACGCGCGCAGCGTCGTGAGTTAAATCGTCGCGTGTTCAAGTGCCCGCACGCGTGGGATCACTTCTTCGGCAAAGCGCTGCATGTCGGCTTCGAACGGCTGGAACTGCAGCATGAAGAGTTCGATGCCCGCGCGACGAAACGCTACGATCCGTTCGGCGACCGTATCGTAGCTACCGACCAACCCCGCCGCGGTGCCGCCGTTCGAACCGACTCGCGGCGTTTGCGCGAAGGTCTGGAACATCACGGCCTTCGGGTCGATGTTCTGCTTTTGCTGCGCGCGCAGTGGAGCATCTTTTGCCGCGAGGGCGAACAGATGCGCGAGATGATCGGCAGCAAGCGCGTCCGATTCGCGCGCGATCGCGAATGCCGACAGCCCGAAGCGTAGCGGTGGTGCACCGTTGGGACGCGGCCGTTGCGACACGTCGGCAATCAGCGCAGTGACGTCGTCGAGCGGCTGACCGTTGATAAACCACACGTCGCCGGCATCGGCGACGAGCGCGCGCGCCGGCTCCGATTCGCCGCCTACATAGATGCGTGGCCGGGCGCGAAATGGATCGGCGGGGCGTAGCTGGTAATCGTCGATATGAAAGTGTTCGGCGGCAAACGACGTACGTTCGCCGCGCAGCAACTTATCGACCACCGTGATCCATTCGCGTCCATACGCATAGCGCGCATCGTGCTCGGCGAAACCGATGCCCGCGCGCTCCAGTTCCGGGCGATTCCATGCATTGACGAGATTCAGCGCAAAGCGCCCGCCGCTGATGTGCTCGATCTGCTGCGCCATCTTCGCGAGCACGACCGGGTGGTACAGGTACGGCTTGATCGCCGCGATGATCTCGATGCGCGACGTCAGCGCGGCGAGTGCCGCCGATGTGGTCCACGCTTCGAGCTGATCGAGATTCGGGTCGTGCGGATTGATCGTGTGCTGCGCGACGAGCACCGAGTCGTAACCGAGGCGTTCCGCATCGAGTACCAGCGCACGATTGCGCGCCCACGATGCGTCATACGGTTCGTCGGGATCTTGCAGCGCCGCGCGGCTGCCGTGTACGAGCGCCCAGATGCCGAAGCGGGCGGGGAAGGTCGACATGAAAGAAAGCGCTCCACATAAAGCCGGCAAACATGATGCCTGTCCTGGCGTGCGAACGTTCCAATTTCTGCCGCTATCGATCGATTAAATCGGCATTTGATGCATCGGACGTTCTTTATATAGTGGTCGGTTCCTTCGTCAACCGGAACTCGACCAATGCACGCTTTTTTCACCCGACTTCCTCGCTTGCGAACTGCCACTGCGACGCTGTTTGTCACCGGCGTACTGGCGAGCGCGCTATGCCTACCCAGCGCAGCGAGTGCGCGCGAAACCGTGTCGATCAGCTACCAGCGTTCGTCGACGCTGTTCATTCTGCTCAAGCGCACCGGCGAACTCGAGAAGAAACTCGGCGCGCTGGGCTACGACGTGAGTTGGCACGAGTTTTCGACGGGGCTGCTGCAATCGCTGAATGCGGGCAGCGTCGATCTGCATGCGGACGTCGCCGATGCATTTGCGTTGTTCACGCAGGCGGCGAATGCGCCGCTCACGTATTACGCCGAGGAAACGTCGGCACCATCCGCGCAGGCGATTATCGTGCCGCCCGATTCGGCAATCCGTACGGTTTCCGATCTGAAAGGAAAACGCGTCGCGGTATCGAAGGGTTCGGGCTGTAATTTCCTGCTGCTGGTTGCGCTCGCGAAAGCGGGCCTGACGATCAATGACATTCAGGTCCGGTACCTCGAAGCGCCCGATGCGCTCGCAGCGTTTCGCGGCGGCAATGTCGATGCGTGGGTGATCTGGGACCCGTTCCTGGCCGCCCAGCAGCGTGAAGCGCATGTGCGTGTGGTCGCGGACGGTTCCGATGGGCTCGCGCAATACAACCGCTTCTACACGGCGACGACTTCGTTTGCGGAACGACATCCTGATGTGCTGCGTGCGGTGTTCGATGAACTGAAGGAGAAGGGGCAGTGGGTCAAGGCGCATCCACAGGAAGCGGCGCAGATTCTCGCGCCGCTGTGGGGCAATCTGCCCGCGCCGACCGTCGAGCTGGCGAACAGCCGGCGCAGCTATGCAATCGTGCCGGTGCAGCGTGATCAGCTTGGAGAACAGCAGCGAATCGCGGATACGTATCGTGCAGCGGGGTTGATTCCGGCGACGTTGAAGGCGACTGACATTCGAATCTGGACGCCGCCGGGACGGTGATGGTTATCGTGACATTCCGGGCGGTCAGGATTCGCGTTCAACTCACCATTCCGATTTATGCGGCACGCCGATCCGGCGGCGTGTCGGCGGTCACGGTTTGCCGACTGTGCTGCCTCGGTGAACAGCCTATGACGCGTTTGAAAGCCTTGCCGAACGCGCTTTCGGACTCGTAGCCCAGCGATGTGGCAATACGGGGAATCGAGTCGCCTGAATTTTTCAGCCGATCGCATGCCAACAGCATTCGCCAACGTGTCAGATACTCCATCGGGGATGATCCAACCGTCTCCTTGAAGCGCATTGCAAAGGTCGAGCGTGACATGCCTATGCGCACGGCCAGCGCCTGTAACGTCCACGGATGCCCTGGGTCATCGTGCATGCAGGCGAGGGCTGCGCCCAGATGTTTATCCGCCAATGCGAAGAGCCAACCGACGCCGGCGCTGGCCCTGTCGTTCAGGTGCAGGCGCAATGCTTGAACGAGCATCATGAAGGCGAGTTGCTGTGCGATCAAAGATCCGCCCGGCTGCGGATCGCGTATCTCCTGGGCCATGCGCTCCAGCGACCAACGCATCGCCGCTTTGTCTGAGTCCTTGCGGATATGCACGATGGGCGGCAGTGAGCCCAACAGCATGTTGGCGTGGTCACCGCTGAGCAGAAAGTAGCCGCCGACAAGATAACAACCTTCTTCTTCGCTGCTGGAGACGCTGGTACCCGATCCCTCTGCTACCAGTGGCAGACTGAAGTCGACAGGTTTTATCGACAGGTCGGTGGCAAGACAGAAAGGCGGCCCAGGTGGCAACAAGTAGCAGTCGCCCGCGGTGAGAAGCACCGGATCGCTAACGCCATTCACTGATAACCAGCACTGACCGGAGACCACGGCATAGCATTTGATGCCGTCATGTTGCTGCCACTGAATCGCCGAGTTGCGGTTGATCCCAAGGCCGCCCGATACAACGCTCCTGGGTTTCAGCAAAGACAACAAGTCTGAGAGTGGATCCATACAGTTCCTGGACGATTGATCCAAAAATACGGACTATACGACATTGTTCGTATCGCGAGCACCGCCTAAATTAGGTATCGCTGGACTGCGACTGCAGCCCTGAATCTACTTAAAGGCGAATTCATCATGCGTATTTTTGTAACGGGCGCCACGGGTTTTATTGGCGCAACCATTGTTCACGAGCTTATCAACGCAGGCCATCAGGTGCTTGGACTGACGCGGTCGGAGGCGGGTGTCCAGTCACTTACCTCCGTTGGAGCGGAAGTGCACCGCGGCGATATTGTCGACCTCGACAGTCTGCGCCGCGGGGCAAGCTCGGCTGACGGTGTCATCCACACGGCCTTCAATCACGACTTTTCGAAGATGTTGGCGAACTGTGAAGCAGACCGGCAGGCCGTCGAGGCAATGGGGTCCGCGCTGCACGGATCGGACCGCCCGTTGATCATTACCTCTGTTGCCGCACTGGGCACGTCCGCGTACGGCAAGCCCGCGACTGAAGACAACTTCAATCCCGATCAACCGAACCCCCGCAAGGTGTCGGAATCGACCGCTGACGCGCTAGCACAGCGTGGCGTCAGGGTATCGGTCGTGCGCCTTCCGCAAGTCCACAATCCCGTCAAGCTGGGGCTCATCAGCTACCTGATTAAACTGGCGCGAGAAAAAGGCGTGTCCGCCTATATCGACGACGGGCTTAACCGCTGGGCTGCTGTGCATCTCTCGGACGCGGCGCGTCTATACCTTCTGGCGTTAGAGAAACGTGCGACGGGCATCCGATACCATGCCGTTGCCGAAGAAGGCGTACCACTGCGGACGATTGCCGAAGTCATCGGTCGCAATCTGAATGTTCCGGTAACGAGCATTGCCGCCCCGGATGCACCCGCACACTTCGGCTGGCTCAGTGCATTCGTCGGCGCCGACATGTCCGCTTCCAGCGCGCTTACGCAGGAACGACTGGCATGGCAACCAACAGGGCCAGGACTGATCGCCGATCTTGAACAGGTGCGCTAGGCAATAGATGCCTGGGACCGTGTCCGCTTACGCTGCCGGTGAGTAGGTTCGCAATTCCGTGGCCAGCGCCGTGAGCTCGGTTCTTTGATTCTCTATCTGAGCCGCTTGCGCTTCCAGGGCACGAAGCTTCGATTCGACGATCGCCAACAGTCTGGTCTTTCGACCTTCGTCGTGCGGGGACGAGAGATGCGACTCCACCTCGGCTAGCGAAAAACCAAGACGGCGGGCCCGGTCGATGAACAGCAAAATCTCCATCGCCCGCGCGTCATATTCTCGATATCCGTTCAACGACCGCCCGGGCGGTGGAAGCAGTCCGCGAGCCTCGTAAAAGCGAATTCGAGTCGCGCTGATCCTGGTTTGCGATGCAAGTAGCCCGATGCGCATGAGCTTGACCTTCAAGTAGGTGGAAGGTGCAGCATCCTTATTCTTCGACTCAGGATGCACCGATCCAATGGAAACACTTTTGATGATACCGGGCCTCTGCAGCGATGCCGCCGTCTGGCGTCGAACAATTGCTGCGCTGGACGGGAAGATCGACTGTCTCGTTGGCGATACGCTCAGCGACGTAACGCTTGAGGGCATGGCGCGTCGCGTTCTAGCCCAGGCTCCGGATCGCTTTGCTCTGGCGGGTTTGTCGATGGGGGGGATGGTGGCGCTGGAGATCATGAGAATCGCCGCCCGACGCGTTACACACCTGGCGTTGATCGACACCAGCGCACGGCCCGACAGTTTTGGGCGAGGGGTCTATCGTCGTCTCGCCAACCTGTACGTCGGTATGAGCAACGACTTTCAGCGTACGGCTGAGCGTAGCCTCAGATCGCTTGTGCATCCGTCAACCCCCGAAGACGTGCGCGACGAACTGGTTGGAATGAGTGTCCGGGTTGGTCCGCAAGCTTACGTACGGCAAAATCTGGCCGTTATTGCCCGCTCCGATTTGCGGCCGGTCCTGTCAACGATCGACATTCCGACCATCGTGGTGGTTGGCCAGGAAGACCGGGTCACGCCGGTCCATCTGTCCCATGAGATTCAGAACCTCGTCACAGAATCGAAACTCCATGTCATTGCTGATTGCGGACATCTGCCGCCAATCGAGAAACCTCACGAAGTGGCTGCCTTGCTATCGGCGTTCATTGCGCCAGGACACTAGGAACCCGCTTCAGAAAACGGATTGAGTACGTTGCAAGTTGCGCCAGCACGTTCCCGCGACATCTGCTACGCCAGGGCCGCCTGTAAATCGGCGATGTCGCGTTTTGGCGGAGTTCCGAACATCCGCGCGTACTCGCGACTGAACTGCGAAACGCTCTCATACCCCACTCGATAAGCGGAGCCCGTTACGCTGGCTCCGTCCTCCACCATCAGGCGACGTGCCTCGAGCAGACGCAACTGCTTTTGATACTGGATTGGAGTCAAGGACGTGAGTAGCTTGAAGTGTTGGTAAAAAGACGAGGGACTCATCCGAACCGTACTGGCAAGTTGCTCGATGCGGACAGGACGGGCGATGTCGCTGCGCAGAAGCCCGATCGCTTCGGCAATGCGTTGCATGCGGCCGTTAGGGGAGACGAGCTTGCGTATTTCATCGGCACTGTCGCCGGTCAGCAGCCAATAGGAGACTTCCCGCATGATCGCAGGGAACAGGATCGGTGCAGCCTGGGGTCTCCCAAGCATCTGGATCATCCGGCCAATGCAGTCGGCCAGTGGTCCGTCGACATTCATCGAGAAGACGCCCATGCGGGCATTTTCATTCGGTTTGGGAGGCGGGGAGAGTTGTGCGATTACCTCCCGCAATATGCCGAGATCAAGCTGCAGGACGATGCCCAGATAGGGCTCGCGCACGCTCGCGCGCGTCACTCTACCGACGCCAGGTAGTTCCATGCTGACTACGAGCGCTTGCATCTCGCCGTAGTCGAACAGTTTGTCGCCGAACAATACCTGTTTCGCTCCCTGCACAGTGATGCAGAGCGCGGGCTTGTACATCACATGGTATGGCAGCCTCTCGCACGTCGACCGCATCAGAAACAATCCTTCGATCGGAGTGACGAGGACGCCGTCGTCCCCGCCGTTGCCGTCCATGTATTGATTCAGAGCAGCTATCAGGGTCGGTGACATGCGAGGCCTCCAGGGCGGAGTTCATGGTGGTCTGTAGCGCGAGGGCAATCTTAGCGCTAAATCTCAAAGCAGAAATTGAGTTTGGAGGATTGGGCAAAATATTTGCGGATTCCGGCATGCGAGCCTCAGTCACTTCAGCCCATACTTTCTGGCATGGACAACGCACTTACGAGGCAACCATTGAAGACCATCGTGATGACCGGCGGTACGTCGGGTCTGGGCGAAGTGGCCGCGCGACAGATCGCCGGGACCCCGAGCACGCATCTTGTGCTTGGAGCCCGTCGTGGGAGTCAATCGACAATCGAGACACTACCGCTAGACCTCACCCGCCTTGCCAGTGTCCGCGAGTTTGCTCAGAGCGTCATTCAGGCACTTGGGGATAGATCGATCAACGGGCTGGTGCTGAATGCAGGGACTCAGTTTCCGAATATCGACCAGCGGACGGAGGATGGTTTTGAGACCACGTTCGCCGTCAACCATCTGGCGCATTACCTGTTACTCCAGTTGCTCGTGCCCAGGCTCGCTCAAGGTGCCATAGTCGTTATTACCACCAGCGATACACACGACCCGAAGATGAATCCAATGGCACCGAAGGAACTCGATCCGGAGTTGCTGGCTTATCCTCAAGCTCAGCGCCGTTCGACGGGATTCTCTGCGGGATTTCGCGCCTACGCGGCATCGAAGCTCTGCGATCTGCTCATGGCCCGCGGGTTAGCTATATCCGACGAGGCGCAGGCGAAGCGCTTCACTGTTGTTGCCTATAACCCAGGTCTTACCGTCGGGACATCGCTATTTCGGGCGTGGCCTCTCTGGGCCCGAGTGGCAATGGGTACCGTTGGTCTGATCCGGCCGATGGCGCGTCTTGCAACCGTGGACCAGGCCGGTCAAAACCTTGCAGACCTGGCACTCGGGCGGATAACGCCGCCCGCTGGACGCCTGTATGCCTCGCTTGTCAAACGCCAGCTCACGTGGCCTGATCCATCGGAGCTTGCGCGCCAGGATGACGTGATGAACGGCCTTTGGCACGACAGCGCACGCATGGTCGGTCTATCAAGTGCGGCCAGACCGGCCTTCAAATGAGTGGCAACCTGGCAGGATATTTCTCGATCGCAGCGCTGACCGGTCTCGTCATCGCACTGGCGGGCTGCAGTTCAGCCGCAGTTGGCAGCAATCCTTCGCTTACGACAGCACAACGTGATCAGGCACAGCGGGAAGCTTCGCGCCCACTTGTTGGGTCAGGCAAGTCTTACGAGACCGTGATCGTCGACTTCGATCTTCCCGTCCCGTTTGACCAATTCTCCAGATGGTTTGCGGAGAACGGTGCCTCGAGAATATCCGTGTTCATGACGGGTACTTCGTCTCTTTTTCCCCTTCCTTCTCTTCGTTCTTCATCCTCGCCGGAGCCTGGAGCGGTGTACAGCGATGCGCTGATCGGCACGTGGAAAAGCGTTGGCGACCGTCGACGGGTCGTTTTCGCTGACGGTAGTAGCGCCCTCGAGGAAATTACAGTCGATCAGTTGCCACAGCGTTTCCAGTTTGAGGTGTGGAATATCACGAACGACACCGGTCGATACATCACATACGCGCTTTCGGAGTTTCGTTTCTCAGGAAGCGACCGCGGCACGCACATTCGTTGGGAATATTCGTTCAGTCCGAAGGGGTTGCCCGACGGCTGGTTCATTTCACGATTCGTTCACGAGGACTTTCGGCAGTTCATGGAAGCGACGTTGACCGGGCTAGCACCAGAGCGACGGCACTAGCCCGGTTCTTTGCTTCAGTCTAGTAGTCGAAGCCTGGACCACCCGCACCAGGACCACCAGACGCCGCCGCAGGGGCAGCATCTTTCGGCGCCTCATACACAGTGGCGTCGGTCGTCAGCAGCAAACTCGCAATTGATGCCGCGTTTTGCAACGCCGTGCGCGTGACCTTGGTCGGATCGAGCACACCCGATTCCACCAGATCGCCGTACTCACCCGTTGCCGCGTTGTAGCCGAAATTACCGCTGCCTTCCGCGACCTTCGCGACGACGACGCTCGCTTCCTCGCCCGCATTCGTGACGATCTGCCGCAGCGGTTCTTCGAGCGCGCGACGCACGATGTTGATACCCGCATCCTGATCCCGGTTCGCTCCGGTCAACCCCGCGATTGCCTGCTTGACGCGGATCAATGCGACACCGCCGCCCGCCACGATGCCTTCCTCGACAGCCGCACGCGTCGCATGCAGCGCATCGTCGACGCGATCCTTCTTTTCTTTCACTTCGATTTCGGTGGCACCGCCCACCTTGATCACGGCGACACCGCCGGCCAGTTTCGCGACACGTTCCTGCAGTTTCTCGCGGTCGTAGTCGGAGGTCGCTTCGTTGATCTGCACGCGGATCTGCTTCACGCGCGCTTCGATGCTCGCTTTGTCGCCGGCGCCGTCGATCACGATCGTATTTTCCTTGGCGACTTCGATGCGCTTCGCCTGACCCAGTTCGGCCAGCGTCGCCTTTTCGAGCGTGAGGCCGGTTTCTTCGGCGATCACCTGGCCGCCGGTCAGGATCGCAATGTCTTCGAGCAACGCCTTGCGACGGTCGCCGAAACCCGGTGCTTTCACAGCGACCGTCTTCAGGATGCCGCGAATATTGTTCACGACGAGCGTTGCAAGCGCTTCGCCTTCGACGTCTTCCGCGATGATCAGGAGCGGCCGTCCCGCTTTCGCGACCTGTTCGAGCACCGGCAGCAGGTCGCGGATGTTCGAAATCTTCTTGTCGTGCAGCAGGATGTACGGTGTGTCGAGCACCGCGACCTGGCGGTCCTGGTTATTGATGAAATACGGCGACAGGTAGCCGCGATCGAACTGCAACCCTTCGACCACATCGAGCTCGTCGGCGAGCGTCTTGCCGTCTTCGACGGTGATCACGCCTTCCTTGCCGACGCGGTCGATCGCTTCGGCGATGCGCTGGCCGATCGATTCCTCGCCGTTCGCCGAGATCGTCGCGACCTGGGCGATTTCCTTGCTGGTGGTGGTCGGCTTGCTGATCTTCTTCAGCTCTTCGATGCCCGCGGCGACAGCCTTGTCGATACCGCGTTTCAGGTCGAGCGGATTCAGCCCGGCTGCAACGTACTTCTGGCCTTCACGGACGATCGCCTGCGCGAGCACCGTTGCCGTCGTCGTGCCGTCGCCGGCGGTGTCGCTGGTCTTCGACGCGACTTCCTTCACGAGCTGCGCGCCGATGTTCTGCAGGCGGTCGGCAAGCTCGATCTCCTTCGCCACCGATACACCGTCCTTCGTCACGACCGGCGCACCGAAGCTGCGTTCGATCACGACGTTGCGACCTTTCGGCCCGAGCGTCACTTTCACTGCATTCGCGAGCAGATTCACACCTTCGACGAGTTTGGTGCGCGCGTTGTCGCTGAAAACGATTTCCTTGGCTGCCATGTTCCGATTCCTTTGTGTATGAGGCGAAGCGATCAGCGCGCGTTCACGACAGCGACGATGTCGTCTTCGCGCAGCACCAGCAGTTCGTTGCCGTCGACCTTGACAGCCTGACCCGCGTACTTGCCGAACAGCACGCGCTCGCCGACTTTCAGATCGGGCTCGATGCGTTTGCCGTCGTTGTCGCGCTTGCCCGGGCCGACTGCGAGGACTTCGCCCTGGTCGGGTTTTTCTGCGGCGCTGTCGGGAATCACGATGCCCGACGCGGTTTTGGTTTCCTGATCGAGGCGCTTGACGATCACGCGATCGTGTAACGGACGTAGGCTCATCTGCTTTCCTGTATCGATGAATTGGCACTCTTCGCTGGCGAGTGCTGACCGAAGCCCGAGTATAGAAACGTGCCGTCGTGTACTCCAATAACGGATTCGCACAACCTTATCGGTGTATGGCATTTGCACGCGGTTCTGTCATGGCGGACGGCGGCATGCCTTGGCTGCGTCGTGTAAAAACCCTTCTGCCATGCGGGTCCTGCCAGTTTTTTGCGTCTGGCGTATGGTGAGCGTTCCGTTTGATCGCCGAATCGAACTTGTCCAACATCGTGACCCCACATCATGACCCGCTCCCGTCAATTGCATCTCGGCGCGTTCATGCGCCCCGTCAGTCTTCATACCGGCGCATGGCGCTTTCCGGGCGCCGCGCCCGATGCGAACTTCAACTTCGCGCTGATCAAACGTTTCGCGCAGCGGCTCGAAGCCGCGCGCTTCGACGCGTTCTTCATGGCCGATCACCTCGCGGTGCTCAACATGCCGATCGATACGTTAAAGCGCAGTCATACGGTTACGTCGTTCGAGCCGATGACGCTGCTGTCCGCGCTCGCCGCAGTCACCGAGCGCCTCGGCCTGATCGCGACGTCGTCGACGACCTTCGACGAGCCGTATCACGTCGCGCGGCGTTTCGCGTCGCTCGATCATCTGAGCGGTGGCCGCGCCGGCTGGAATCTCGTGACCACATCGAACCCGGAGGCCGCGCGCAACTTCGGTCTCGACGAGCACGTCGAGCACGGTGAGCGCTACCACCGGGCGCGCGAGTTCTATGATGTCGTGACCGGCCTGTGGGACAGCTGGGCCGACGATGCTTTTGTGCGCGACGTCGAGCGCGGCGTGTATTTCGAGCCGGAGAAACTGCACGTGCTCGATCACAAGGGCGAGCATCTGTCGGTGCGCGGCCCGCTGAATATCGCGCGGCCGGTGCAGGGTTGGCCGGTGGTCGTGCAGGCGGGGTCGTCGGAGGCGGGGAGGCAACTGGCCGCCGAAACCGCCGACGCAGTTTTCACCGCGCAACCGAATCTCGCCGAGGGCAAGCGCTTCTATGCCGATGTGAAGGCGCGCCTCGAACCGCTTGGCCGCGCGCGCGATCATCTGAAGATCCTGCCGGGCGCGTTCGTGGTGGTCGGTTCGTCGCTCGACGAAGCGCAGCACAAGCGCGCCGAGCTCGACCGCTATGTGCACTACGACAGCGGCATCGCGTCGCTGTCGATCGCGCTCGGTCACGACGTATCGCATCTCGATCCGGACGGCCCGCTGCCCGAGATTCCAGAGAGCAACGCGAGCCGCAGTGCGCGCCAGCGCGTGGTCGACTGGGCACGCGAAGAAGGACTGACCGTGCGCCAGCTCGCGCAACGGATCGGTGGCTATTCGGGGCTGGAGATGGTCGGTACGCCGGTATCGATTGCGGATCAGATGGAGCAGTGGCTGGTGGAAGAGGGCTCGGATGGCTTCAATGTGATGTTTCCGTTTCTGCCTGGCGGTCTCGACGATTTCGTCGATCAGGTGGTGCCGGAACTACAGCGGCGCGGCATTTTCCGTCGCGAGTATGAAGGCTCGACGTTGCGCGAACATCTCGGGCTGCCGCGACCGGCGAACCGCTTTTTCGCGGCGTAACGTCATGCGTCGGAGCGGAATCGATAGCAGAAAAAACTCGAAGCCGGACGTTGACCGCTGCGTTCGGCGCCACGCATGATGCAACACCCGCTGTACGCGTGAAACACCCCATTCTTCAGGAGCATCCGATGAACGCCGTGGTCTCTCCGCCGTTTTCCGCATCTGAATCTACCTTGCAAGCGCAGTCGATCGAGGTCTCGCCGCTGTCCGCGCATATTGGCGCGGAAATTCACGGTGTCGATCTGACGAAGCCGCTATCCCTGCAGCAGATCGCGGAGATCCGCGCTGCGCTGCTCGCGTGGCGCGTGGTGTTCTTTCGCGAGCAGTTTCTGACCCACGAGCAGCACGTTGCGTTCTCCGCGCAGTTCGGCGAGCTGACAGTGGGTCACCCGGTGTTCGGGCACGTCGAAGGACATCCGGCCATTTACTCGATCTCGAAGTTCCGCAAGGCGACGCGCTTCGAAGGGCCGGCGTTGCAGCGTCCGTGGACAGGCTGGCATACCGACGTCACCGCCGCGATAAACCCGCCGTACGCGTCGATCCTGCGCGGCGTGACGATTCCGCCGTATGGCGGCGATACGCAATGGACCAACCTCGTCGCTGCTTACAGCAAGCTGTCGGCGCCGTTGCGCGCGTTTGTGGACGGGTTGCGCGGCGTGCATCGCTTCGCGCCGCCGAGCGGTGCGCAAGGCACGGATGCGTTCAATGCCGCGGTCGAACAGAACACACTCGTCACCGAGCATCCGCTCGTGCGCGTGCACCCCGAAACCGGCGAGCGTGCGCTATACGTGAGCCCGGGTTTTCTCAAGCAGATCGTCGGCCTTACGCCGCGCGAAAACCAGGCGTTGCTCGAACTGCTGTGGGAACACGTCACGCGCCCCGAATTTACGGTGCGCTTCAAATGGGAAGCGGGTAGCGTCGCGTTCTGGGACAACCGCACCACAGCGCATCTGGCGCCGACCGATATCTTCGACCTCGAGTTCGATCGTCAGCTGTACCGCACGACGCTGGTCGGCGACGTGCCGGTCGGTCCGGACGGTGTGCGTTCGGTCGCATTGCAGGGCACGCCGGTCGGCGCGGCCGCTGCTGTCGCATTGAATTAAACGGAGCCCGCAGGATGACGCAATCTGCATTAACGGTGGACCATCTGGTGATTCGCGTTCACGATCTCGACGCCACCGTCGACGATCTGGGCGCACTCGGCTTCACCGTACAGCGCGGGGGTACGCACGCCGACGGCGTCACGCACAACGCGCTGATCGGTTTCGCGGACGGCAGCTATATCGAACTGATCGCGTTCCTGCGGCCCGCGCCGCAACGGCGCTGGTGGACGATCGGCGAACAGCACGGCGACGGCTTCGTCGATTTCGCGCTCTTGCCTGGGCCTGGCAGCGTCGCCGCGGCAATCGAAGGGGCGCGCGTGCGCGGACTGTCCTACGACGGTCCGCAGGACGGCGGCCGCATGCGGCCCGATGGCGAGCGGCTTGCATGGCAGACCGGCCGGCCCTCTACCGCCGATCTGCCGTTTCTGTGCGGCGATATCACGCCGCGCCGGTTGCGCGTGCCGGAAGGCGAGGTACGGCATCACGCGAATGGCGTACGCGGTATCGCGAGTCTCGCGGTCGCGGTGCGCGATCTTGACGTGAGCACGCGGCGCTACGCCGCGCTGCTTGGTATCGACACCCCCGTGTTATCCGCCCCACTGGCGGGCTTTGGCGCACGGGCCACGACGTTCCGTGTCGGTGCGACTGCGCTCGTGCTGTTCGAGGCGGCCGCGAGCGCGTCGTCGGACAGCGCGCTGCGGCGCCAGCTCGATACGCGCGGCGAAGGGCTCTTCGGTATTGCACTCGATGTCGGCCATGACGGCGACGCACGCGTGCTCGATGCGAACCGTACCCACGGTGCGCATATCGAAACCATCCGCACGTTCAAGGCGGGTGGAGGTCGCGCCTAGAAGGGCGTTATCGCGCGACGCGCTTGACTCGGCACGCCGGCATGCCGGCCGTCGCGCACATTCACACATATCGTTATCGGCTTTTCTTGGTTGCGTGCGACGGTAGGCGAAATCTATTCTGGCTCGTTGCAGACCTACCGGAGCACATGATGACGACGATCCCCGCCCCGTTTCCGGGCACAGAAAGGGACCCGCAAGCCGCACCCAACGACGCAGAACTCGACGCCCGCTTTGCACCGGTCTTCGCGCGTATCGCCGAAGGCAACATCGAACGCGAACAGCGCCGCGAACTGGCCTACGAGCCTGTGCGCTGGCTCAAGGAAGCGGGCTTCACCGCGCTGCGCGTGCCGCACCGCTACGGCGGTTTCGGTGCGACGCTGCCGCAGTTTTTCCGCTTGCTGACCCGGCTCGGCGAAGCGGATTCGAACCTGCCGCAAATCCTGCGCGTGCATTTCGGCTTTATCGAAGGCCGCCTTGAAAGCGAGGATGAAACGCTGCGCGAGCGCTGGTTCAAGCCGATCGTTGCGGGCGAAACGATCGGTGCGGCGATTTCCGAGCGCACCGGCGCGACGCACAACACGGTTACGCTCGCGCGCAACGCGAACGGCGACGGCTGGACGCTGAACGGCGAGAAGTACTACAGCACCGGTACTCTGTACGCGGACTGGATCGATGTGGCGTCGCACGATGGTGACGACGATGTGCGCGTGCTGGTGCGCGGCGATGCGCCGGGCGTGACGCGCATCGACGATTGGGATGGTTTCGGCCAGCGGCTGACGGCCAGCGGCACGACGCGCTTCGAGAACGTTCATGTGAGCAACGAGCAGATTCTCGTGCGCTACCGTGGCTCGGAGCCGCGCCGCAATACGTCGCTCACTGCGTTCTATCAGACCGTGCATCTCGCGACGCTCGCGGGTATCGCGCGCGCGGTACTGCGCGACGGCGTCGAATTCGTGCGCGGCCGCACGCGGACCTTTGGCGTGCCGGGCCGTTCCAGCCCGCGCGACAACCCGCTCGTGCATCGCGTGGTAGGTCGGCTGGCGAGCCTCGTGTATTCCGCGGAAAGTCTGGTCGGCTCGGTGTCGGGCGCGCTCGAAAAAGCGTGGCAGGAACGACTGGCCGGCCGCGCGACTACCGACACCTACATCGCACTCGATATCGAAGCGTACCAGGCGCAGCAGATCGTGATCGAGCAGGTGCTCGAAGCGGCGACGCTGGTGTTCGAAGTGGGCGGCGCGTCGGCGACGAGCGAGGCACGGCGGCTCGATCGTCACTGGCGCAATGCGCGCGTGATCGCGTCGCACAATCCGGCGATCCAGCGCGAAAGCGCAGTGGGCAATTTCCATCTGAACGGCACGCCACCGGGCGAGCGTTTCAGTCTGGCGCATACGCCTGCGGAGCTCACCGGTACGCCGGAGCCTGTTGCAGCGGCACTCGATTGATCGACGGTGTAGCACGCGACCAACCCTTCACTTCGCACCCGGACAGGAGCGCCGCATGAGCGGACAGACAGCGTACGCAAATACCGCCAGGAACGTCACGTCGACGACGCACGATGTCGATGTGCTGGTGCTCGGTGGCGGCCCAGCCGGCACGTGGGCGGCGGTCGGTGCGGCGGCGCGCGGCGCGACCGTGCTGCTGGCGGACAAGGGGTTTTGCGGTACCTCGGGTGCGACGGCACCTGCCGGTACCGCGGTCTGGTACGTGCCGCCGGACGGCGAGGCACGCGAGCGCGCGAAGGCGAGTCGTTTCGCACTCGGTGGCGAGCTGGCGGATCAGACCTGGATGGATCGCGTGCTCGAGCAGACGTGGCGCAATTCGCAGCAGCTTGCCGAGTGGGGCTACCCGTTTCCCGCCGATGCCGATGGCGAACCGCGTCTCACATCGCTACAAGGCCCGGAATACATGCGCCTGATGCGGCGTCGTGTGAAAGAGGCGGGCGCTCGCATAATCGATCACAGTCCCGCGCTCGAACTGCTCGTCGACGAACGCGGCGTGGTGTCGGGCGCCGCGGGCGTGAACCGCCAGACTGGCGACGCATGGATTGCGCGTGCGCAGGCGGTGGTCATCGCAACCGGCGGCTGCGCGTTTCTCAGCAAGGCGCTCGGCTGCAACGTGCTGACCGGTGATGGTCAACTGATGGCCGCCGAAGCCGGCGCGCAACTCTCGGGCATGGAGTTTTCGAATGCGTATGGGCTTGGCCCGGCGTTTTCGTCGGTGACGAAGTCGTTGTTCTATACGTGGGCGACGTTCTACTACGAGGACGGCACGCCGATCGAAGGCGCGGGCTCGGCACGCGGTCGCGGAGTGATCGCGAAGACGCTGCAGACCCAGCCGGTGTACGCATGTCTCGATCGTGCCGATGCGCAGATTCGCGCATGGATGCGCACCGCGCAGCCGAATTTCTTCGTGCCGTTCGACCGGCTCGGTATCGACCCGTTCACGCAGCGCTTTCCGGTGACGCTGCGGCTCGAAGGGACGGTGCGCGGCACCGGCGGGTTGCATCTGGTCGACGAGACGTGTGCGACTTCGGTGGAAGGACTGTATGCGGCCGGCGATGCGGCGACGCGCGAGCTGATCTGCGGTGGTTTCACGGGCGGGGGTAGTCACAACGCCGCGTGGGCGATGTCGTCGGGACTTTGGGCAGGTGCGGGTGCTGCCGGTTACGCGCGCGATGCGGGCCCCGCGGCGCGACATCGTACGCTGCGGCATGCAGGCGGCGTAGGGCTGCACGATGGCGGTGACGTCACACCGGTGGATAGCGCGGATCTGATCCAGGCCGTGCAGGCCGAGGTGTTTCCCTACGAGCGCAACTGGGCGCGGCGCGGCGATCTGCTCGACGATTCGCTGGGGCGGCTCGATGCGTTGTGGCAGCGCGTGCGTCGCGCGGCCCCGGCAAGGAGCGCAAGCGCTGCGGTCCGCACACGCGAGGCTACAGCGATGCTCGCGACCGCGCGCTGGATGTATCGCAGCGCGCAACGGCGTACCGAAACGCGCGGCATGCATCGACGCCAGGAACATGCGGCGCTCGATCCACAACAGCATCACCGGTTGCTGAGCGGCGGGCTCGACGAAGTGTGGGTCGAACGGCTTGCGTTGACTTCGTCTGCCACACACGCAGGAGTTGCCGCATGATCGAGATCGTCGACGAAGCACGCTGCACGGGCTGCAATATCTGCGTGCGCGCGTGTCCGACCAATGTGTTCGAAGCGGTGGCGGGTGGCGTGCCGCGCATTGCGCGACAGGACGACTGCCAGACCTGCTTCATGTGCGAGCTGTATTGCCCCGAAGACGCGTTGTTCGTCGCGCCGCAGGCCGAAGGACTTGCGGCATCCGATGTGCTCGATGCACAAGCCACCCGTGCGCTGATGGGCGGCTATCGTCGCTCGATCGGTTGGGGGCGTGGTCGCGAATCGACCGCGGCACTCGACGCCACGTTCGAGCTGCTCGTGCGGGCGCATTGAGTGCGGCGTTTTCTGTAAAACCCAACGCGCCCGATATCATCCTGTCCGCTCAAGTCTCCAGCGGAAACACCGGCTCGCCAAGCGTCAGCATCAACCGGTTCGCCCACGCGAAGATCGCGATCGAATGCGTGAGGTCGAGCACTTCCTCGTGTGTGAGCCCGACCGCTTCGAGTGCCGCGATCGAAGCGGCATCGATCGATTCGGGGCGCTCGGTGAGCTCGATTGCATAACGCACGATGGCTTGTTCGCGTGGCGACGTGCCTGCGGTGGCGGGATCGTCGAATACCTGCTCGATTGCATCGGTACGCTTCGCGAGCTGGCTAAAGCGCTGTGCGTGCACCGACGCGCAATACACGCAACCGTTGACGCGCGACACGACCGTGCTCGCCAGTTCGCGCTCGGCGCGCGGCAGGCCACCGGGGCCATACATGATCGCGTTGAACACGCCGGAGCGCTGACGCAGGATCTCCGGTTGCTGGACGAGCAGCAGGTAGTAGTCGGAGGTCTTCGCCTGCGGGTGGCTTTCTTCGAGTACGGCGAGCTGTTCCGGTGTCGCACTATCTAGCTTCACCGTGTCGAGCCATGCACGCCAGCCGAGCGTCGCGAACGTGAACGATGGTTGCGTGCTCATGCGACCTCCCGGTCGGCGCGAGCCTGCAACGCACGGGTTGCTGCGACGACGCGCAATTGATACGAAACGAAGGCGATCAGTTGCGACAGCGCGACGATGGCAGGTGTCGTCAGACCGGCTTCCTGAAGCGTGCGCAAACCGGTCGCGTGTGCTGTGGCGGGAGCGAGCGTTAACAACCGCGCGTGATCGAGAATCGCGGCGAGGCGGCGCGACAGTATGCCGTGCGTGCCGGTTGTGACGGCAGCAAGTTCGTTCGACGGTGCGTCGGTTTCGACGAGACGCTGCCGGTAAGTTTCCGCAACCGTGTGTGCGTTCGCGAGATGCGCCGAGTACCACGCGGCGTATAGCCGTTCGCGCAGCGTTAGCGCGGTCAACGACGGATCGAACAGCGCAGCTTCGCTCAACTGCGTGTGCAGTGCGACCTTGGCGCGTGCACCGCGCAGCGCGGCGACCGTGCTGCCGGTGGCGAGACCGGCTATGCGGTCGACGGTGTCTTGCGGCGATGAAGGTGAAGCGGTATCGATGGGGGCGCTCATGCGGGCTCCGGGAAATGACGGTGTGCGGATCAGACTGCACCAGCGGATTCGTTGCGCGGCGCGGCGGCATCGTGCCACTCGTCGCCCTGCAGTTCCGCGGTGGAGAAGGCGAGCATCGCGTCGTAGTGGCGGTCGCGGTCATTGTCGAACAACCGGCTCGCGATTCCGCGTGCGAGACGCTGCGCACCGTCGCTGATTGCGGGGATGTCGCCGGACAGCTTGCCGTGACTGAGGCTCGCCGCGTGGTTGAAGCAGTGAATGCGCGCGAGCGCGGGGCACGCGCCCGGTTCGCGCTCCTGGAACACGAATGCGGGGCCGAGGTCGGGCGACTCGGCTAACTCTGCGATATAGGCGTCCGGTGGCACGTCAAAACGGTCCTTCCAGCGCCGCACGTGTTTTGCAAACGACGCGAATTCGGGCCGCGCGGACAGGTCCGAATGAAAGCCCGTCGCGAAGATCAGGAAGTCGATCGTATGACTGCCGCGCGGCGTGACCGCGTGTACGCCGTCCGCGTGTTCGGCAAGCGAGACGATCGGGCTGCCCGAGTGAAAGCGCGCGGTGTCGTGGCGCGATACGCGCAACACGCTATCGCGCGGCGGCGGTGTTTGCGACGTGAGCGCGTAGTGCATGAAGCGCCACTTCGTCGCGTCGTCGAGATCGGCGAATCCGTGCACGAGCCCCGGACTACCGATGCCGGTCAGCTTGTTGATGCGCGGAATGTCCGCGCGGCGAATAAACATGTCGACGCTCGCGGCACCTGCTTCGAGCGCGGTGCCCGCATTGTCGAATGCCGACGCGCCCGCGCCGACTACGCCGACGCGCAAGCCGCGCAGCGCCGCGAAATCGATAGCTGCGGACGAATGCGCCCAGCGGTGCTGCGGAATCTGCTGGGCAATCTCCGGCACGAACGGGCCACCGAGTCCGTCGCGACCGGTGGCGAGCACCACGTGTCGCGCGACGAGCGTTTCATAGGTCGCGTGTGGGTCGGCTGCATCGCCACTGCGCAACTCCAGCGCAAGCAAACCGTCGTCGCGCGGACGCAGCGCGACCACCGCGGTCTCGTTGCGCACCGGCAGATCGAGCACCTGCCGGTACCAGCGCAGATACTCCATCCATTGCGGGCGCGGAATCTTGTACAACGCATCCCATGCAGCGCGACCGAACTGCGCTTCGTACCATGCGCGAAACGTCAACGCGGGCAGACGCAACGCCGGCCCGGTGAGCTGCTTCGGCGAACGCAGCGTTTCCATCCGCGCATACGTGATCCACGGCCCTTCCTGGCCGGCCGGCGCGCGGTCGATCACGAGATGGTTGTGCATGCCGAGCCAGCGCAGTTCCGCCGAGGCCGCGAGCCCGGCCATACCACCGCCGATAATCGCGACGTCGAGCACGCGTGTGCCGTCCGCGAACCGCGGCGGCACCCAGGCGGGCGGCGGCAGTTCGAGCCAGGCGAGGTCTTCGCGTAGACGCGCTTCGAGTGCGGCAAGCGGTGTGGCAAGCGCGCTCATGTGGCGGCCCCGCGGGACGCGGGATGTTTGCGACGGTCGCGGCTGCGAGGGTTGTCATGCGTGCTACGCGCACCAGAGGCCATGTGCCGCTCCGGCTGCAGCAGCGCGTCGTGCGCGGATGCATCGTGCAGCACCACGCCATCGAGCAGTTCGCGAGTGCTTGTCGCGAGCGCGGCGAGCAACGCATCGACGGGCGGCCGGCGCAGTTTGCCGGCCGGTGTCACGACACCGAAGCAGAACGGAATCGTCGCATCGAGCGGCCGTGCGACCACCCCGTCGAGCGCGAGCGCAAGGCCGCTCGCCGGATCGACGATCGCGACGCCCACACCCGCACGAGCCGCTGCCACTGCGTTCAGCGATGCGTTGGTTTCGAGGAATATGTTGGCGGTGATCTTCTCGGCGGCGAAAGCGGCATCGATCCGGTGACGCAACCGGTGCCGGTTCGCGACCGTGACGATGCGCCGGTCCGCGAGATCGCGCAACGCGACAGACGGCTGCGCGGCGAGCGGATCGCCATTGCGCAATACCACGACGCACGGCGCCTCGGCGATCCAGTGGACGTCGAGGCCCGCATGCGCCATCGGCAGTGTGACGAGGCCGATGTCGGCGGTACGCATCAGCACTTCGCTGACGACATGCTCGGCAGACTGGCTGCGCAACTGGAACTGCGGCGCCTGCGCGAGCGGCGGCACGGCGGCAATCGCGTGCGGCACGATGGCCGCGGCGAGCGACGGCGTGGCCGCGATGCGCACCGGGTCCGCGGCATCCGCGCCGATTGCGCGGGCCCGCTCTTCGATCGCCTTCAATCCGACCAGCGAACGCTCGACCTCGTCATACAGCAGAAACGCACGATGCGTCGGCGTGACACGCGGCCCGTTGCGGTCGAACAGCGCATAGCCGAGATCGGCCTCCAGTTCCTGGATCTGCCGCGTGACCGCCGGTTGCGAACGCGCGAGCAGACGGCCGGCGCCGGTGATGCTGCCGGCGGACATGACGGCCGAAAACGCCTCGAGGTGATGCAGCTCCATAACCCGTCCTGGTTATTCGATTTTCGAATTGTAGGTTGCCATGAATAGCAGATTCATATAATGATTTTCGATATCGACAGCGGAAATCATGCAAAGCGGATGGAATGGGAAGCGGTTTGGAGCACATCGGCAAGCCGCAGGATGCTCCACCCGGAAGTAGGGATTGCATGTAAATCAACAGGTTAGGGTGACTTCGCGCGGAGATGGAGACGGATCGGGCGGTACCAGGCCAGCACGGCGTCAGGCGACTGCGGCAGCGAGCTATATGGATATATGCAAATGTTCGTTGGCCGGTCTGTTTTCACCGTGATTTGATGGCCTCACTTTTTTGAGCATGGGCGAGGACAGCATGAACAGACGGACAAGCGAACCTACATCCACGCTGCGCGGCGCATGGCGGCGACTAGTGCGTGCGGCACCTGTCGCGCTCACCGCATGGAGTCTCGCGATCGCTGCGACACCGGCGCCGGCAGCCACGGCAGGCGTTTCCGGCGATCCTTATCTGGTCGGCGTGAGTGGCCCGCTGACCGGCCAGGACGCGCAATACGGCGAGCAATGGAAGCGCGGCTTCGACCTCGCGCTCGAACAGATCAACGGTAGCGGCGGCATCAAGGGCCGGCCGCTCGCCTACGACTTCGAAGACTCTCGCAGCGACCCGCGCCAGGCCGTGGCGATCGCGCAGAAGTTCGTCGGCGATCCGCGCATCCTTCTGGAACTCGGCGACTTTTCGAGCGCGACATCGATGGCCGCTTCGCCGATCTATCAGCGCGGTCAGCTCGTCCAGTTCGGTTTCACGAACTCGCATCCCGACTTCACGAAGGGCGGCGACTATATGTGGAGCACGGCATTGAGCCAGGCGGAAGAGCAACCGATCCTTGCTCGCTACGCAGCAAAGGAACTCGGCTTCAAGCGCATTGCGGTGCTGTACCTGAACACCGACTGGGGCCGCACGAGCAAGGACATCTTCGCGAAAGCCGCGACCGCGGACGGCGCGCAGGTCGTCGCCGCCGAAGGCTATCAGCCGACCGACAAGGACTTCCGCGCAACGCTCGTGCGCATCGGCGCGTCGAAGCCGGATTCGCTGGTGCTGATCTCGTACTACGCGGACGGCGCGCAGATCGTGCGTCAGGCGCGCGCTTCGGGACTCACGCAACCCATCGCCGCGGTGGGCTCGGTGTATTCGCCGAAGTTCATCGAACTCGGCGGTCAGGCAGTGGACGGCGTCTTCACGGAATCGAACTTCTTCCCCGGCGACACGCACCCGGAGGTGCAAGCCTTCGTGCAGCACTATCGCGCGAAGTATCACGCCGAGCCCGACACGTTTGCCGCGCGCTCTTACGACGCGATGATTCTCGCCGCCGAAACGCTGCGCCGCTATGGCACGACGCGCGACGCGGTGCACGGCGGCTTCGCGCAGATCCACGACGTGCCAAGCGTGATTTTCGGCACCATGCGCTTCGATCCGCAAACGCGTCGTGTGGCCGGTGCACGCTCGGTTTACCTGGTTGTGAAGAACGGTCAGTTCGCGCTGTGGGACGGTGCGAGGCCCCAGCTCGCCGCGCGCTGAACGCGGTCCCGACACAACGGATGAATGGCGATGGCAGCATGGCTTGAATACACGATCAACGGGCTGATTGTCGGCAACATCTATGCGTTGCTCGCGGTCGGACTCGCGCTGATTTTCGGCGTCTCGCATCTGATCAATTTCGCGCATGGCTCGGTGTATATGGTCGGCGGTTTTATCGGCTGGCTGTGTCTCACGCGGTTTGGACTGCCGTTGCCGCTCGCGCTTGCCGCGGTGATCGCGGGTTGCGGGCTGCTCGGCATCGCTATCGAGCGCATTGGTCTGCGGCCGCTGCAAGGCGCTGCGCGCATTGCACCGCTGCTGGCGACGATCGGTATCAGCTTCGTGCTCGACCAGTGTGCGCAACTGATCTTCGGCGCCGACCCGCGGCCCGTGCCGGCGCCGCTGCCGGACTGGCATCTGCATGTGGGCGGTGCGACGCTCGGTGCGCTTGATCTGTTGATCGCCGGCATCGGTCTCGCCGCGGCTGCCGTGCTGTACGTGTTCCTGCGCTTCACGCGGCTTGGTTGGGCCGTACGCGCAACCGCTCAGGACCGCGATGCCGCACAGCAGATGGGCGTGAACGTGAACGGCGTGAACCAGGCGGTGTTCGCGATTGCGTGTGCGCTGGGTGGCGTGAGCGGCTTGCTCGTCGGCATGTACTACAACAGCATTGATCCGTCGATGGGTTTTCAGGCGACGCTGAAGGGCGTCGTCGCGCTGCTGATCGGCGGCCTTGGGAACGTGCCTGGCGCGATTGCGGGCAGCCTGCTGCTGGGGCTCGTCGAGAGTTATGGCGTGGCAATCTTCGGCACCAGTTATCGCGATCTGTTTGCGTTCGTGCTGCTGCTCGTGTTTCTTGCATGGCGACCGAACGGACTTTTCAGCAACAGCCGTCGCATGCCGTCGGAACCGATGACCGGTACGTTTCTCGCGGCGGCACGCGCGGTGCGTGTGCCGCCGCTGGCGGTCGTGGCGCTCGTTGCCGTTGCGGCCGTGTTGCCGTTCGTCGCGGCGTCGTCCTATCTGTTGCAGACGCTGACCAATGCGTGGCTCTACGCGATGCTTGCGCTGAGTCTCACGCTGGTGGCGGGTACCGTCGGGCAGATTTCGCTGGGACATGCTGCGCTGCTCGTGATCGGCGCGTATGCGTCGGCGTTGCTCTCGACGGACTTCGGCTGGTCGCCGGCCGTGACGATTCCATGCGCGGGGTTGATCACGGCCGCGCTCGGCACGTTGCTCGTCTTTCCGGCGTTCCGGCTTCGCGGACACTACGTATCGATCGCGACGCTCGGCATCGGCGAAGTGGTGAGCCTCGTGATCCTGAACTGGGAGAGCCTGACGCGCGGGCCACTTGGCATCACCGGTATCGCGCCGCTGCCGTTCGTGACGAGCGCGCGGGCCATCTACTGGTTCACACTTGCGGTGCTGGTCGCCCTCGGCCTGCTACAGGTGCGGCTGTTGCGCTCGCACCTGGGCCGCACGTTGCGCGCGATCCGCGAGGACGAAGTGGCGGCGCGGGCGCACGGCATCCGGCCGAACCGCTATAAGGCGATGGCGTTTGCGTTCGGCGGTGTTGCGGCGGGGATCAGCGGTGGTATCTCGGCGCATTTGTACAGCTATATCAACCATCAGACGTTCGATTCGCAGGTGTCGATCCTCGCCCTGACGATGGTGATACTCGGTGGCCTTGGCAACGTGCTTGGTGGCGTGGTCGGTGCGCTCGCGCTGATTGGCTTGCCCGAGCTGTTCCGCTGGGCGGCCGATTACCGGATGTTGATCTACGGGCTCGTGCTGTTGCTGCTGGTGCGTTTCAGGCCGCAGGGCCTGCTTGGAACCGTATGACGACGACTGCGATGACCTCGATGCTTCTCGAAGTGCGTGACATCACGCGTCGTTTTGGCGGGCTCACTGCGGTCGACGCCGTGAGTCTCGCGATCGCACCCGGCGAACTGGTTAGCGTGATTGGACCGAACGGCGCAGGCAAGTCGACGCTGTTCAATCTGATCACCGGCCTCGATACGCCGGATGCAGGGCGCGTGACGTTCGACGGACGCGACATTACCGGCACGCGTCCCGAGCGGCTTGCCGCGCTCGGTGTCGCACGAACGTTTCAGCACGGGCGCGTATTCGGCAACCTGAGCGTGCTCGATAACGTGCTGGTCGGCGCGCATGCGCGACTGCGCGCGACGCGGCCCGGCTGGCCCGTGTTCGGCGCAGTGCGCGAAGTGCTGTCCGCGCTCGTGGGGTCTCCTGCGTTGCGTCGTGAGGACACAGCGCTGCGGGCCGAGGCGCGCGAAATCATCGCCGGTTTCGGCGAGCGGTTGTTGCCGCGCATCGATCATCCGACGCACAGCCTGTCGTATGCGAACCGCCGGCGTGTCGAGATTGCTCGCGCACTAGCATTGCATCCGCGCATCCTGTTGCTCGACGAACCGACCGCCGGCATGAACGAAACCGAAACCGCCGAAATGCTGGTACTGATCCAGCAATTGAAAGCGCGCGGACTGACGATCCTGCTGATCGAACACAAGCTCGACCTCGTGATGCGCCTGTCGGATCGCGTGATCGTGCTCGACAACGGCACGAAGATCGCCGAGGGATTGCCGCGCGACGTGCGCAATCATCCGCGCGTGATTGAAGCCTACCTGGGTCATCGTAACGTTGGCGGGGCGCAGGCCGTTGCCGCGACGGCGGCGTGAGTGCCGTCGTTTTGTCTCTGGTCACTCCCCGTATATTTGTACGCACATCATGAGCGATCCGCTGCTGAAACTGGAACACATCGAGACGTTCTACGGCCCGGTCCAGGTCCATTTCGACGTGAATGTCGAGGTCGGTCGCGGGCAGATTGTTAGCTTGCTCGGCGGCAATGCGAGCGGCAAATCGACGACGATGAAGATCATCCTTGGGCTGCACCGTCCGCGTAAGGGCGACGTGTGGTTCGAAGGGGAACGTGTGACCGCGCTGCCGACGCCGCAGCTCGTGCGTCGCGGCATCGGCTCGGTGCCCGAGGCGCGGCGGCTGTTCGGCGACATGACGGTGCGTGAGAACGTGCTGATGGGTGCGTACACGCGGCGCGACCGTGCGGCTATCGCGGACGACTACGAACGCGTGCTCGATCTGTTTCCGCGTGTGCGAGAGCGGCTTGCGCAGCAGGCCGGCACGTTATCGGGTGGGGAGCAGCAGATGCTCGCCATGGCGCGCGCGCTGATGGGGCGCCCGAAGCTGATCTGCATGGATGAGCCGACCATGGGCCTGTCGCCGCTCTATGTCGAGAAGGTGCTTGAGCTGATTCAGACGATCAACCGCGATGGGGTGACGTTTTTTATGGTCGAGCAGAACGCTAGTCTTGCGCTTGAGATCGCGCATTACGGCTATGTGTTGCAGACCGGACGTGTGGTACTCGAAGGAGCCGCCGACGTGCTGCTCGGCGACGAGCGGATTCGCGATGCGTATCTGGGTGGTGAGCCGGCGGCGTTGTCTTGAATGACACGTAAGGTGCAACGCGCCTTGCTCTTACACAACGAACCGCCGCTCCAGCCACCGCGTCGCCCGCGAAACCGGATAACACCACGCAAAAAATATCGCGAGCGTTGCGACATAAGTGAGCACTGTGAAGCTCGACCGCGCAACGGTACTGCTCGCAATCTGCGCCGTATCGAGCAGATCATGAATACCGACCAGCGATGAAAGCGCCGTACCCATCGTGATGATCGCGTAGACGTTCATCCACGGTGGCAGCATGCGTCGCACGCATTGCGGCACGACGACGAGCCGCAAAATCTGCGCACGCGACAGCGCGAGCGATTCCGCCGCATCCCATTGCGTAGTCGGAATCGACGCAACCGCGCCGCGGAAAACCTCGGCGACGTTCGCGCTTGCCGGCAATGCGAGCGCCAGCGTCACCTTGAGCCAGTCGGGAAACGGCACCGTATGGCCGAACAATGAGAATTCGAACGGAAACACATAGGTCGTGAAGTAGATCAGCACGAGCCACGGTGCATTGCGAAACGCCTGCACCAATAAGCGCGCAAGCCGGCCCGCCAAACCTTGCGTCAGCGCGAGCGCGCCGACTGCAAAGCCGACCGCTGAACCGATCGCGATCGCCCCAAGACTGATCGCGACGTTCATCGCAAAGCCGCGCGCGAGCGCGGGCGCCCATTCGACCAGATGCACCAGCGTCTCATTGCGCCAGCCACCGTGTGCCAGTTCGATTTCCAGCGCGATGCCAAGTGCCGCGAGCACGGCGAACACGATGGGGGCTGCCCCATAGCGCCCCGGCGCACCGATGAGAGGCGTTCTAGTGGCCATAGCCAGGCACCCACAAGCGGCGTTCGAGCCAGCGTCCCGCGCGGCTCACGAGCCACGTCAGTGCGCCGAAGAACAACAGGATCACGATCATCAACGCGAGCACGTTGTCGCGCTGCGTCCAGATCATGATCGATTGATACGTGATGTCACCGACCGCAATGGCGGAAGCGAGCGACGATGCCTTGACGAGTTCGACCATGTTGTTGACGAGCGCGGGCAACGCGGTGCGGATGGCGAGCGGGAGCTCGACGCGCCGCAGTCTCACCCAGCGGCTCAATCCCAACGATTCGGCGCCTTCTAGCGTCTGCGCAGGTACCGCATCGAAACCGGCGCGCAGCGCTTCCGCATGAAACGCGCCCTTGTGCAGCGACAGTACGAAAACGACCCAGAAAAACGGCTTGAAAGGATTGTCGAGATTCTGTTGATGCAGCCATTGCGACAGCAACATGTTCAGCACGAGGAACGCGCAGTAAAGCTGCACGATGGTCGGCGTATTGCGCGCGAGTTCGACGAATGCGCGTGTCGTGCCGGCTACCGCGCGATTGCGCGACCGCAACAGGAGCAGCAACACGAACCCGGCAACGACGCTGCCCGCGAGTGTCGACACGACGATCTCAAGGCTCGTCAGCATGCCGGTCAGGAACGGCGTGCGATCGTAGGCGTCGAGCAGGAAGCGATAGTCGAGACCGACTCGTGCGAGTGCATCGAGCGCGGTGCTGATCGCGTTCGTCGAGCTCATTGGACAGTCGGTAACTGCCGGTGCCATTCGGCAAGCGCAGGCGAGGGCGGAGTCAGGCCGTTCTTCGCCTCGTCCTCGATCAGCCAGCCGCTGCGATGCCAGTCCTTCACGATCGCATCGAGCTTCGCGACCGTGTCCTTTTCACCCTTGCGTACCCAGATCACCGAAGGCGCGGGTTCGAGTTCGGGTTGTAGCGTCCGGTAATCGCGCCATTCGGGATCGCGTTGTTGCAACGGATAAAGCAGCGGTGCGGCGTCGTGCACGGCAGCGACGCAACTACCGCCGCGCAGTGCGAGCAGCGATTGCGATGAGCCCTGGAACGCGCGCGGGACGGCACCGTAGCGCTCGACGAGCGGCCGGATATAGCTGCTGCCCTGCGAGATGCAAACGGGCTTACCGCGCAGATCTTCCCAACGTTCGATGCCGCTCGTTTTCAAGGTAATCGCAGTGCCGCCGACGCGGTAGTAGGGCGTCGGCACGTAGTCGAGCAGTTCGCCGCGCTGCGCGTTGTATTCCATGTTCGCGATCAGGATGTCGACCTTGCCTTGCTGCAGGAACTGCACTCGGGTGGATGGCTGCACGGAAACCAGTGTGACCTTCACGCCGAGCCGGCGACCGATATCGTTGGCTAGATCGACGTTGACACCACGCGGCTGCTGCGTCTGCGGATCGAGCGAACCGAACGGGCTACCGCCGATCAGTACGCCGACCGCAATCTCGTGGCGCGACGCGATCCGGTCGAGCGTCGCATCGGCGTGTGCGACGCCGGACATAAAGAGCGCGGCCGACGCGAGTATTGCAGCGCGGTACAAAGGACGAAAGATGTGGGTGCAACGCGAGAGCGGATGAGTCATGGCAAATGTCGTATCGATTGATGCGCAGTCTCGCACTTTAGGCAAAGCGCGCAGCACCGCAAACCAAGCGAATCTGCTAAGCAAAGCAGCGTGACGAAGGAGCGTCGCGATCCGCTGCTGCAATGCACGGTCCGACGCGCGGATAGCAGATCGCTGCATAACGTTCCGACGATTCGTTGGTTACGTTGCGACGTGTGGGTTTCTAGAATGGGCTGTTCGCTTGACTCGTCGCGGCTCACGTTCAAGCGGTACTCATTCACGCAGTCAGCCATTCTGGAGCACACGTCTGATGAAACTGCTTTTTTCCCCGCGCGACACACGGTCGTTTCGCTTGCTGTGCTTCCTGTCGCGGGTGAACGCATGAGTCGCGCGGCGCTCGATGTATCGAACGTGCTGGGTGTAGATGGGCTCATTGCGCGCGAAGCGCTGGGTACTGCGCGTCATAACGTGCATGAGTTTCAGGCTGCAACCGCGCCCATTCTGGACGTAGCACCTTCGAACGCGCTCCTCTCGCTGCGCAATGTGCATCTCTCGTACGGCGCAACGCCCGTGCTGAACGGTATCGATCTGTCGGTGCGGCGCGGTCACGCGGTGTCGATCATCGGGCCGTCGGGATCGGGTAAATCGACGATCCTGCGTTGTATCAATGGGCTGTTGACGCCACAGTACGGTGACATCTACGTCGACGGTATCGACGTTCGCGTGCAAACCACCGACGCGCAGAAGATCGCGCTACGCAAGCGGATCGGTTTCGTGTTCCAGCAATACAACCTGTTTCCACACCTGAACGTACTCGACAACCTGACGCTGGCACCGACCAGTGTGCTCGGTCGTAGTCGCGCCGAAGCCGAACACGATGCCCACGCGCTGCTCGCAAAAGTGCGGCTCGCCGACAAGGCGCGTGCCTATCCCGGCGCGCTGTCCGGCGGCCAGCAGCAGCGTGTCGCGATCGCGCGTGCGCTGGCCATGCGGCCCGACCTGATCCTGTTCGACGAAGTGACCTCGGCGCTCGATCCGGAGACTGTCGGCGAAGTGCTCAATGTGATCGGCGAACTGGCGGACGAAGGGCAGACCTGCGTACTCGTCACGCACGAAATGCGCTTTGCCGAAGACGTCAGCGACGAAGTGTTTTTCACGGAAGGCGGTGTGATCCTCGAACACGGGCCCGCACGCGAGGTGTTCAGCGATCCCGCTAACGAACGCACGCGGCTCTTCCTGCAACGCGCGCGCGGCGAAGACCGGCACAGCGTGCGGCGTCGCGCGGCAGGTTGAAGTTCCGGCCGCTATTCGACTACTCACTCATTTGAATTCCCATGTCCACCACCGATACCTCCACCTCTACCGATATCGCCGAAGCCCGCCGTGACGCAGTGACCGAACTGCTCGCGCAAGCGCGCCGCATTGTCGACGGACTCGGCGTGACCCGCGCCGCGCTCGATGCGATCAGCGACCGTCTGCTCGAACTCGCGATGCACGCCGATCTGTTTCCCGCCGCCGATTTTCCGCCTCCCGCCGGCGACAGTGGCAATACCTCGACGCGCTATCGTCTGAATCCCGGCAAGGACGGTTTTGCGCTGTATGTGAACTCGCTGCTGCCAGGCAAAACGACGATTCCGCACAACCACGATACGTGGGCCGTGATCGCGGCAATCGACGGCGCCGAGCTGAATCGTCTCTATCGTCGCACCGACGACCGCACCGACCCCGAACGCGCGACGCTCGAACTCGACCGCGAACTGGTCGTACGTCCCGGTGTACCGGTGGCATTCCTGCCCGACGACATTCACAGCATCCACGTCGAAGGTACGACACCGACGCTGCATTTGCACCTGTACGGCCGGCCGCTCGAAACATTGACGGGGCGTCTCGGATTCGAACCGGACACGGGCCGTGTGGTGCGTTACAACGCGACGCATATGCAGCGTTCGACGCAGGCGGTCGGCTGATGACAGCACAACCGGACCGCATCGAAACACGGTTGTTACATGCGGGTTCACCGCCGTTCGAAGCCGGTCTCGCACCAGTGAACGTGCCGGTGGTTAGAACCAGTACGGTACGTTTCGAGCGTCACGCAGATCGCGAAGGCGCTGCGCAGCGTCGCCGCGATGGCGAGCCCGTTGCCACGTACGGTCGTCACGGCATGTCGACGCATCGCGCGCTCGAGGCGGCGCTCGCGGAACTGGAACAGGCAAACGAAGTGCTGCTCGCACCGTCTGGCCTCGCAGCGATCTCGCTCGTGTTTCTTGCGCTGCTGTCGCCCGGTGACCACGTGCTGGTGCAGGACAGCGTGTACGGCCCGGTACGCGAGAAGATCGAACCGCTGCTGTCGCGTCTGCAGGTGTCGTTCGATTACTTCGATGCATCGCAGGGTCCGCTGCCCGCGCAACTGCGTGACAACACGCGGCTCATCTACGTGGAGTCGCCGGGATCGTATCTCTACCAGGTCGTCGATCTGCCGGCGCTCGCGCGTTTCGCGCAAGAACGCGGCGTGCTGCTCGCAGCCGACAACACCTGGAGCGCGGGACTGCTGCATCGACCTCTGACGCTCGGTGCCGATGTGTCGATCCAGGCGACGACGAAATACGCGGGCGGTCACTCCGATCTGATGCAGGGCGCCGTGGCGATACGCGACGCTGCGCTTGCGCGGCGACTGCGCGATACGCACGATGCCCTTGGTTTAAGCGTCAGCGCCGACGATGCGTACCTCGCGCTGCGCGGCATCCGCACGCTGCCGGTGCGTCTTGCGCAGCATGCGCACAATGCGCTTGCGGTGGCCGGCTATCTGGCCGCAGAGCCGGCCGTCGCGCGCGTCTTTCATCCAGCATGGTCCGGCGACCCCGGGCATGCGTTATGGCAGCGCGATTTCAGTGGCTCGAACGGGCTCGTGTCGTTTGCGCTGCGCGGCGACCGGGCGCAGGCGGTTGCTTTTGTCGACGCGCTGCGACTGTTCTCGATCGGCGCATCGTGGGGCGGCTACGAAAGCCTCGCGCTGATCGCCCAGGTGTCGCGTTTGCGCGAACAGCACTACTGGCGCGGTGCGGAACCGGTTGTTCGACTGCACATCGGCCTCGAATCGTCTGACGATCTGATCGCCGACCTCGCTCAGGCGTTCCGTCGCGTGCTGCGCTAACGCGGTACGACGTCTCTTCTTTCGATCCTGTTTGATCCTCCCTTTCAGCGCACGACATGACGACCGAATTCTCTACCGCAGCGACTAGCGTTGACTTCAGAACCATTTCCGCGGGGACGGCGCGCGCGTGGTTGAACGACGCGGCCGAAGTTGCGTTCTTCGATGTGCGCGAAGCCGGGCAGTTCGGCGAAGCGCATCCATTCTTCGCGGTGCCGCTGCCGTATAGCCGGCTCGAGCTCGATGCGCCGCGTCTTGCGCCGCGGCGCACGGTGCGCGTGGTGCTGATCGACGGTGGTGAGCCTGACGCGCTCGCTGAGCGCGCCGCGCGACGACTCGTGGCGCTGGGCTATACGAATGTGTCGGTGGTCGAGGGCGGTACCGCCGGTTGGCAAGCTGCGGGCTATACGCTGTTCAAAGGCATCAACGTACCTTCGAAAACCTTCGGCGAACTGGTCGAGCATGCGTATGCGACGCCGCATCTGTCGGCGGATGAGCTCGCGCGCTGGCAGCGCGAAGGGCGCGCGTTCGCGTTGCTCGACGGCCGCACGCTCGAAGAACATACGAAGATGACGATTCCAGGTGCACTCAGTTGCCCGAACGGCGAATTGCCGCTGCGCATCGATGCCTTCGTGAACGATGCGACAACGCCGATCGTGATTCATTGCGCGGGGCGCACACGCAGCATCATCGGTGCAGAGGTACTGCGCAGTTTCGGCGTGACGAATCCGGTCATTGCACTCGAAAACGGTACCCAGGGCTGGGCGCTGGCAGGCCATGCGCTGGAGCACGGCAGCGTGCGGCACGAGGTCGTGACGAACCCGGTGCACGCATCGGCGGTTGGGCGCGAGCGTGCAGCCGCGCTGGCGCGGCGCTTTGCGATTCCCGCGCTCGACGTGCGCACGGCGCAGGCATGGCTCGACGATCCGACGCGCACGACCTACGCAATCGATGTACGTACCGCGAAGGAGTTCGCGCATGACGGTCTACGCGGTACGGTCCATGCACCAGGTGGTCAGCTCCTGCAAGCTACCGATCAGACCATCGGCGTACGCGGCGCACGCGTGCTGCTGATCGACCACGACGGCGTACGCGCGCAGGTGATCGCGACATGGTTGTGGCAACTCGGTATCGATGCCGCGTTGATCGATTCGCGCGATGCCGCCGTGCTGAACTTCGGCGCTGAGGACGGCGCGCACGTTGCGGCGGTGCCGAAACTCGAATCGCTGGACGGTGACGCTTTGCGCCGCCTCGTTGCAGACGATGGAAAACCGCCGCTCTATCTGCTCGATTTACGCAGCAGCGCTGCGTATCGTCGCGAGCACGCAAGGGGCGCGCACTGGACCATTCGGCCGCAACTGCCGCAAGCGCTCGCCTCGATCGGTGCGAATGCACGCGATACGTTCCTGTTGTTCGCCGACACACCCGCAGTGGCGGAACTCGCCGCGCTAGACCTGAGAGAAGCGGGGTACACGGTGCTTGCCGTGGCGGCGGATGGCATCGATGCGTGGCGCGATGCGGGGCTGCCGCTCGAAGCGTCGCCGGATCGTCCGGCCGACGACGCGCGGATCGACTATCTGTTCTTCGTGCACGATCGGCACGAGGGCAATCTCGATGCGGCGCGTGCGTATCTCGCGTGGGAAACCGGCCTGATTGCGCAGTGTGCGCCGGATGAACTCGCGGCGTTCCGGATCGACCCGCGCGCGGGCGAGAAGACAAGTGCACCGGACCCATCGAACGTGGCGCGCCCGTCGTGGCCGGGCGGTGGAGCGGGGACACGCGATTCGCGCGTCCGCGATTCTGCTACGCGGCCGGTACTGCGCGAGCGTCTGCGGATTCCGTGATTCGCGTCGCGGTATACGACACGACCCCACCGTTTCCCTGCGGCCAATCTCGATGCGTCGTTGTATGAGCACCGGGTGTGGCGCGGGGGGCGGGTGGGCGTAGCTTGAGCGGGTCGCCCCTTGCATTTTCCAAAAAATTACCTATAAACTAAAGATTATTGATCTTTATTTTGAGTTTATAGTGAAAATTGCCCAACGTCTGGACCTGCTGCCTTTCGAGGTCGAGGAAGCCGTAGTTGCGATCGGCAGGAAAATCCAGCTCGCGCGCCGTGCTCGCGGCTGGACGCAGAGTGATCTTGCCGCAAAGATGGGCGTGGGCATCAATATGGTCGTCAACCTCGAAAAGGGATCGCCATCTGTGGCCTTTGGCCAGGTCGCGACGGCGTTGTGGACGCTCGATAGTCTCGACCCGCTCCGGGAGGCCGCCCGCACCGATCAGGACCCGGTAATCCAGCAGGAAGCACTGAGTCGATTGACACGATCGAAGCGAGGTTCCCGTGGCTGATCAAGTGCGACCGGTGTGGGTCTGGCTGCCGGGGCACGTCGCGCCTGTGCGATGCGGCACATTCGAATGGTCACCGGGCCTCGGTCGTTTCTCGTACAGCGAGGACTACAGGAAGCATGACGGCGCGCTTCCGCTCGACCCGATCAATCTCCCGTTTACGCGCTCACAGAAGCCGGACACGACGACCAGTATGAACGGCGTCTTCGGCGTGCTGCGCGACGCAGCCCCTGAAGGCTTCGGCCTGGACATGTTGCTCGCCAGACACGCAAAGGAAACGCTCGACGAGGTCGAGCGGATGGATCTCGCGCCCGGTGATGGCGTTGGCGCGATCGAGGTTTGTGAGGATGGGCAGATCGAGCGAAAGGTGGCCTTCGTGCCGCCGACCGAAGATGACCTGAAAATCATTCTTGCCGAGACCGAAGAGGGCTATTCGCCGCGGCGTGTGGTGCGGCGGCTGTCGGGTGTGGACGGCAGCACGAGTCTTGGCGGAGAGAAGCCCAAACTAACGGTCTCCCGCGAGGTCGACGGCGCCACGGAGTGGTGGATCGCCAAACTTCAGGAGCGCGAAGGGGCGCCACATCTTCCGGCGCGCGAGTACGTCGCGATGACGCTGGCCGCTCGATGCGGCATTGACGTAGCCGCAGTCCGTTACGAGCGCGTTGGTCCGCATGAAGTTGTCCTCGTAAGACGCTTTGATCGCAAGGTTACGGACGCTGGGGTGGAAAGGACTCTGTTCGCGAGCGCTGCGACCGTGCTTCGGCTGCGAGGTGATTCAACGCCTGAAGATCCGGACCGCTCTTACGTCAAGCTGGCTTACGAGCTGCGGCGCTGGTGCGGCGATCGCACTCAGGGATACGTCGAGCAGCAGCGCGAACTCTGGCGCCGGATGACCTTCAATGCGCTCGTCGGCAACTACGACGATCATCCGCGTAACCACGGGCTGCTCTGCCGGGCCGGTACGTGGACGCTTTCACCGGCCTACGATGTTGTTGCGATTCCCCGCCGTCGGGAGGTGCAGGCAATGGCTGTGAATCGTGCGGGCACACGCCTCGCGACGCCCGAGTCGCTTGTGAAGGATGCTGCGTCGTTTTCCTACGGGGTCGTCGAAGCGTGGGACGTCCTGCGTGGGATGGCTGCGACCGTGCACACCTCGTGGCAGCAGCTCTTTCTTGACGTGGGAATGGATGAAGCCACTCTCGAATCACAGCGGCCGGCATTCCAGCTTGCCGAACAGATCGTTACTGGAGAGTTGTCGTTGGACCCGTCTCAGTTCGAGCGTCCGCGTCGCGCGCGTGCAGCACGCTCTGTTGCAGCGCGCTCCACGGACAAGGCATAAGAACGCCACGAGATCACTGTTAGAGGCTCCAGGCGGGGCGAGCCCTGACGCAGTAACAGCAGCGCATCGCAGCCCGGGACGATACATAACCCGCTACTAAAGATCCGGATTCTGCTGCGTCGCACACGCCCGCAACGACGCCGCAATAGCAGGCTGTTTGATCTTGTCGAAGGTATCCGCCATCTGTGCCTGCGCAACCGGATCGCCTTCGCGAGCAGCGCGCCAGCGCAACGATTCGATCATATTGAGCGTGCCGTCGCTGGGTGTTTCACCATCGTAGCCCGACGTGGCCTGCAGTATGTCGGCGAGTTTGTTGTATCCAGCCGGCACATGATGCACGAGCAGCCACGCGACAATCGGTGCCGCGCCCTCCCAGTTTTCATCCTCGAGCGAGTTGTTCACGAGTCGCGCCGCCGCCCGCCAGTAACCGAGCGAGGCTGCTTTCGCGTAGGCCTTATCCGCATCGGGGCCGTGAGTCCCGGGCGCGGCGTTAAACGCGGCAACCGCGGCTGGGGAAGGTGGAGGAATTTGCAGCCTGGTGCAGCTAAATGCCTTGGGCGCATTTTCCGGCAGGTTGGCCCAGTGTTCCTGGTCCTTTAACGCACGATCGAGCGTTGGTTTGACGTCGCTCTCTTTCAACGTCGCAAATACCCAGTCGGTGCGGATGTGCTGGTTCTTCTGCCAGTCGCTTTCGTCGGCACGGGCGTTCTGCGTAACGACAAACATCGGTATCACAACGAGGCAGCAGATCAGGCGACTAATCCATGATCTGGTCACGGGTGTTTTCGTGGACATTTTTCGATCACCGATGTGGGTGGTTAGAGATATGGAAGGACTAAAGACATGGTTCTCCCTCAAACCGCGGAAAAACCTGCCCCTCTTCGTTGTGCGTGGCCACCGCGTATGCGGTGAAACGTTCCTTGCTGTCGAGCATCATCGCAAGAATGGTTTTTTGCTTTGTCACGTTGGAATCGCCGAAAACTTCGATGCCACACTGAATGGCGCGAACGACCTCCGAAGTGGCTTTTCGGGCACCGTCTACCGTGCCGCCGTTTACTAATAGTGCCCCGTACGCGGTGGCGAATTGAATCATCGCGGCATGCTGTCGAGGCTCTGGATACGTCTTGTCGATATATTCGTCGATGTCGTCGCGAACAGAATTTTTGTTTGAATCCAACCCGATCAACTGAGTCGAATTGCTGTCGGGAGAGGTACTTACTCTGAGATATCCGGACTTGTTCGATTTATGCGCAGGCTGAAAATTGTTGGCGATCTGTGTTGCCAACTGGTTTTCGTTTTTCTTAGACCAGTGTGAATCATGGCTAGCCGAAACCACGCCGGTAAGGTAAATGGCAACTCCGATTGATACGATCCCGATGCTGCCCGCAACCCGAATGGTCTTTATCTGCATTTCGCACCCCGGTGATTTTTAATTTTGTCTATTTATCGGCGCAATTCTTCCGAGGAAATGTAGTCCACTGGAAAGTAGAGTGTCAAGTCTGCTTTGGAAGGGTGATTGCGGATAATCGATCTGGCTGAAACGCCAGAAAAGCGACTGTCGGAGCCATTCTTGCAAGCCGGTTGAACTGGCGTTTTGTCGATATGGACCCGTGCTTTTTATCATCGCTGGGAAACATCGCCGATCTCATCGAGCGCAGTTCCAGCTTCACCCAAACGCGACATACCCCGCCACCAGAATCATGGAAACACCAAACACCCACCCTTGAACCCGCAGCGCACGCGCCGATCTGAACCGGCGAAGAATCAGCTGACCGCCGTATATCCACGGAAAGTGGCACACAACACACACCAAAAGAAACGCCACTGTAAATTGACCGACCTGCGTCAGAAGCGATTTCGCGGGATCCAGAAACTGCGAAAACATGACAAGAATCATCGAATGAATCTTGGGATTGAGCATGACGGATAGAAAGCCGTCCTTGGTGTGCAAGCGCGAACTGTCCGTATCGTCACGATCGTCAGATTTAACGGTAGAGCGAAAAAATCCCCACGCGAGATACAGCAGATAAGCGGTGCCAGCCCACTTTAGCGCTACCTGTATCTCCGGGTGACCATGCAACGCATTACCCAGCCCCATTCCATAAACCACACACAGCACGACATTTGCGATCTCGAAGCCAACCCAGAACGGCAACGAGCCGGCCACACCGTAGCGGCCACCGGTAGTCGCAAGAACGGTGTTACCAGGGCCCGGACTCACGACCATCGGCACGGTATAGCCAAGAAACAGAACCCAGATGCTCCATGCAATCATCGATCGGCCTCGTATCAGTCAGCACCCGGAAAATGCAGCTCCGCCCGGTGAATGCACGATTAGAGGCGCCTTCCGCGTTGATCACAAACGGGTTATCTTCATGCTCTCGATAAGCCAAAGTAATCGACCGATCCATGCGACGCCTGCCGCCACTCGGTGCGCTGCGCGCCTTCGAGGCCGCGGCCAAGCACCTGAGCTTCACCCGTGCCGCTGCCGAACTGTGCGTGACGCAGGCGGCTATCAGTCATCAAATCCGTCAACTGGAGGACTGGTTGGGCGTCCCTCTGTTCGAGCGTCGAGGGCATGCGTTGAAGCTCACGACAAAGGGCGAGGCCTATCTTCCGGAACTGGCCGGCGCGCTCGATCGCATCGCGGCGGCCACGCTGCGTGTCATGGAGCCGGACAGGCGACCGTTACACATCACGGTGCTGCCGTCGTTTGCTTCGCGATGGCTGGTTCCGCGTCTCGAAGGATTTCGCGCGTTACATCCGGATATCGACGTGCGCGTCGATAGCTCGGCGGATGTCTGGGCGTTTGCCAGCGAGCGCTTCGATCTCGGCATTCGTTCGGGACTCGGGAAATGGACGGGCCTGAAGGCCGACCTGATCGCTCACGAAACACTGAGCCCGGTTTGCTCGCCAACGCTTGCCGATGGGCCGCCACCCATTCGCGTTCCCGCCGATTTGCGCCACGCGCGTTTGCTGCACGACACACCACGACAAGGATGGCGACGCTGGTGTGAAGCAGCAGCGATAGAGGGACTGGATGTGAGTACCGGCGCGTCGTTCAACGATGCGAGTCTCTCGTTGCAAGCGGCAGCGGACGGCCAGGGCGTCGCGCTGGGCCGCCTCGTGCTGGCGGCCGACGATCTGCGCAAAGGCCGGCTCGTACAGCCATTCGACATCGCGATCCCCAACGACTATAGCTACTGGCTCGTCTATCCGGCCGCGGCGCTAGATCGCCCTGGCGTCGCGGCTTTCCGGACCTGGTTGCTGTCGGAGGCAAAGCGGCTCAACAAGCCGGCATCGATCGGCTAGGTCATCGCCCAACCGGCTCAACCACCGCGTGATTCAAGGCCGCGTTGATATCGTGTTCCCATTCGGAACGCGGATGCTCGTAGACCAGTTCAATCTCGTTGCCGTCCCAATCGTGCAAATGCGCGCTATGCGTCGCGCCGCGCACCACCTGGCGAAACGGAACAACGCCGCGGCTCACGAGGAATTCAATCTGCCGCTTCCACGACTCGCGCGAGGGGTACGTGATCGCGAAGTGATGCAGAACCTGCGGGCGAAGCGGAACGTCGGGCAGTGAGGGCGCCTCGATCAAACCGACGTCGTGATGGCGTAGCTTGCCTTCCGACACACCGCTGTAAAACCGCATGCGACCAGAAGGCTTGCCGTCAGGTGCGGTTTTTTGCCACGAGCCGGTGCAGCAAAAGCCGAGGTAGTTGGTCCAGAAGTCGTGAGCACGATCGAGATCGCGAACGTTCAGGACGAGGTGATTGAGGCCACTGGGGGTTTCAGGCCGAAGCGTCATAAACATCTCCACGTAGGGAGCGCTTTGGCTGCGGCATGGATGCCATCCAACGTCGAGCCAAAGCGCAAGGCGCGAAGGCCGGGACACGATGACCGGGCATTCGCTGTTGCGCGTTGATTGACGTTGAACGCTTACGGTTACCGTCGAACGGTAACAGCTTCGTTTATATCACGGCTGTTCGATTTTCGCCAGGTTCGGCTTTTTGCCGTGCCGCGTGAAAATAACCGGCGTTAATCCGGTTAATCGACCTGGCGACGATTAATTGCTGTGGCAAGACATGTCAAGCTACTAATTCTCAACAATTCTTTTAAATTTCCTTCCGCAGTGGAAATTTCTTGAAAGCAAGTTGACAACGGATCGTTTGCCAAATTAATCTTGCTCCCATCGCCGACCGTTCAACCTTTCTGAATTCCGCTCCTGGAGCGGGCTCCGACCGTTCGAACCGGCCGCGATCGTCACGAAGGCCAGGCCACGATAAAACGGCTCCCTTCAATATGAATTTCTAACCAGGAAATGCACATGCGAGAAATCAGCTAATTGCGCTGAGGGTAACGCACGTCTGTTTGTCGAGAACTACAGGTTACTCGCGTGGGAGACCATTTGCTGTGCCAAAAGTGAATAAATAAATACCAGTTAATAACCGCACATTTTCCAGTCATTTGTCGGTCGAGGATCAAGATGCGTATAAATTTCCGATTGCAGATACAGTGCCTGGCGGTAGCCGGGATACTGGCGTTGAACGGCTGCGGTGGTTCAGACACCTCTCCGTCGCTTTCGAACAAGGCGCAAGCCGGTGTGCCCGGACCCGCGTCCGGCGCCGCGGTCGTGCCGCCGGCCGCACCGGCCGTGGCCAATCCGTCCATCAGCAAGACCGTATCGCCGGTCGAGTTACCGGACACGGTCACGCCGCTCAACTACAAGCTGTGGTTCCGCCCGAACCCGGCGCTGTCTTCGTTCGACGGTCGAGCGGATGTCGAGATCAAGGTGCTCAAGCCGGTCAATGCGATCGTGATCGCGGGGCACCGCATCAAGTTCGTCAACGGCAAGATCACGCTGCAACCGGGCAACGTGGATCTGATCGCGACACCGCAGGACGATGGCGACCACTATCAGTTGCGCCCTGTCAGTGGACAGATCGCGGCCGGTACGTACTCGCTGCATATGGAGTGGTCCGGGATCATCAACTTCAAAACCTACGACGACCCGGTGAAGAAGACCGGCGGTAGTTGCGGCGACGATCACTATCCGGGTTGCTCGGCGGCAGAAGGCGTGTTCCGCGTCGATCTGAAATCGACCGACGGCACCACGAGCGGCGCGATCCTCACGCAAGGCGAAACCGACCTCGCGCGGCAATGGTTCCCCGGCTGGGACGAACCCGCGTTCCGTCCGACCTACGAGGTCAGCGCGGAAGTGCCGCAGAACTGGCGCGTGGTATCGAACGCGGCGGAGCTGCCGGCGGTGAACGTCGACAGCGGCTACAAGCTCGTGTCGTTCGAGAAGACCCCGCCGATGCCGTCGTACCTGCTGTTCTTCGGCGGCGGCCAGTTCGACGTGCTCGAGGACGACTTTACGAGCCCGTTGCCCGACGGCAAGGGTCTGCATCTGCGCTTCTTCACGCCGCCCGGCATGAAGGACTGGGCGAAACCCGCGATGACAGAAACCAAGCAGGCGCTCGACTACTACTATCGCTACACGGGCATCCCGCTGCCGCTCAAGAAGTTCGACACGATCGCTGCGAACGATGCGTTCAAGGCGCAGAAGGATCTGAACTTCGGCGGTATGGAGAACTGGGGGGCGATTCTCGAGTTCGCCGATGACATCCTGCCGCCGCCGGGCACGCCGATGTCCGGCTACGGCCTGGTTGTGTTGACGCATGAAGCATCGCATCAGTGGTTCGGCGATCTCGTCACGCTCGACTGGTGGGATGACGTGTGGCTCAACGAGTCGTTTGCGACGTTCTTCGAAACCAAGACGAAGATCCGCTTCTTCCCGGACCGCTTCAACTGGGTCAGCGAAGTGCAGGACAAGTACGACGTGATCTCCGCGGATCTGAGTTCGTCGGCGTTCCCGGTGCAACCGAACTTCAATGCGTGGGCCTCGAACGACTTCGTGTTGAATGCGAGTACGTTCACGTATAGCAAGGGCGGTCATGTACTGAAGATGCTCGAGAACTACCTCGGCGAAGACGTACTCCGTAAGGGCCTGCAACAGTACCTGGCGGATTATCAACTGGGTAATGGCACGCCGAAGCGTCTGTGGGATGAGCTGTCGGGCGCAAGCGGTCAGCAGATGGGTCCGATCGGCGACAGCTTCGTGCGGCAAACCGGTGTCCCGCTGGTGTCGCTCGACACGCAATGCGATCTGACGAAAAACCAGACCGTCGTGACGTTGAAGCAGTCGCCGTATCCGAACCAGAACCAGTACCCGGGTACGCAGTGGACCGTTCCGCTGACGCTCGCTTACGGCAACGGCCTCACGAACCGCAAGACGATCGCGCTGAAGGACACGCAGATGCAGGTGCGGCTCGACGGTTGTTCCGCGGTGCTGGCCGATCCGAGCGGGCTCGACTACTACGTGACGAATTACGGCGACAATGCGTGGAGCCAGTTGATGACCCAGGGCAGCGCATTGCAGGACCCGGTGTTGTTGACCAACCTGCAGATGGAAGCGGCGCTGCTCGTGAAGTCGGGTCTTGCCGCACCGTCGCGGGCGACGAGTATCGGCTCGATCAATCCGGCGGCGCTTGCTGTGATGCGTCAGCAGTTCAAGCCGGTGCAGCACGTAGAAGTACCGTCGCAACAACGTCCGATGATCCGCTTCCAGGGGCAGTTCAAGCTGCGTCAGAAGACGGAGTAAACGCTACGCCCGCATGACGTGATGCGGGCCGCGAGTTGAACGCGGGGCCGGGACCGGTGCGATGCACTGGCCTCGGCCCCGCTTCGTTTTGTGCCGGTTTACAGCGGAATTTCCGTCGTCGACAGAATTTCCTTCAACACCATGAAGCTGCGGATCTGCCGCACGCCGGGCAGATACAGCAGTTGTTCCGCGTGCAGCCGGTTGAAGCTGTCGCTGTCGCGGGTGCGCACCAGCATGAAGTAATCGAATTCGCCGGTTACGACGTGGCACTCCATACAACCCACCACCTTGCGCGCCGCTTTCTCGAACGCGGCAAACGACTCCGGCGTCGAGCGGTCGAGCACGAAGCCGATCACGACGAGCATTCCCGCACCGAGTCCCTCCGGATCGAGCAGCGCGACGACCCGGCGTATCAATCCTGCTTCCTTCAGCCGTTCGACGCGCCGCAGGCATGCGGGCGCGCTCAGCTTGACGCGCGCGGCGAGGTTCACGTTCGAGATCGATGCGTCCTGCTGCAACTGCTTGAGAATCGCACGGTCGATCCGGTCGAGCGCCGGCTGGGCCTGAGCGGTGCGTTCGGGAAGGCGGCGAAATTTTGTTGCGCACATGGTGGCCTTTGAAAAATTTTAGAAACTATCCCGACTGATGAGTACCGAAAAAATCGGTATGGCACATTAAATTCGCAAGCTCATTTTGCCAGCAATTTCCTACCATGTATCGATCGCGGCGACACCTGCACCACACGCGTGCGCTTGATCATCCCGTCCCGCGCCCATCGACGAACCCGAGGCTTCCCATGAACCTGAAACGCTTCTCCCGCTATCCGCTGACTTTCGGTCCGACGCCGATCCAGCCGCTGCCCCGGCTATCCGAACATCTGGGCGGCAAAGTACAGCTCTATGCGAAGCGCGAGGATTGCAACAGCGGCCTCGCGTTCGGCGGCAACAAGACGCGCAAGCTCGAATACCTGATTCCTGAAGCACTCGCGCAGGGATGCGACACGCTGGTGTCGATAGGCGGCATCCAGTCGAACCAGACCCGCCAGGTCGCGGCAGTCGCCGCGCATCTCGGCATGAAATGCGTGCTCGTGCAGGAGAACTGGGTCAACTATTCGGACGCGGTGTACGACCGGGTCGGCAATATCCAGATGTCGCGCATCATGGGTGCCGACGTGCGGCTCGTGCCGGACGGCTTCGACATCGGGTTTCGCAAGAGCTGGGAAGAGGCGCTGCAGAGTGTGCGCGATGCGGGCGGCAAGCCGTATGCGATTCCGGCCGGTTGCTCGGATCATCCGCTGGGCGGTCTCGGCTTCGTCGGTTTTGCCGAAGAAGTGCGGCAGCAGGAGGCGGAACTGGGGTTCCGTTTCGACTATATCGTCGTGTGCTCGGTGACGGGCAGCACGCAGGCCGGCATGGTGGTCGGCTTTGCCGCGGATGGACGCGCGGACCGCGTGATCGGTATCGACGCCTCCGCGAAACCCGAGCAGACGCGCGAACAGATTCTGCGTATCGCGCGCAACACCGCGGAACAGGTCGATCTGGGTCGCGACATCGTGGCGCAGGATGTGGTGCTCGACGTTCGTTACGGCGGCCCCGAGTACGGTTTGCCGAGTGAAGGGACGCTCGAGGCGATCCGGCTTTGCGCACGCTTCGAAGGCGTATTGACCGATCCCGTCTACGAAGGAAAGTCGATGCACGGAATGATCGACAAGGTGCGCCGCGGTGAATTTCCGGAGGGATCGAAGGTGCTGTATGCGCATCTTGGCGGTGTGCCGGCATTGAGCGCGTATAGCTTCATTTTCCGCGACGGTTAAGGTTAAGTAGCGCTAGTCGGTTGCGGATTGAACGCTTCGGTTCATCACACGATGGCCGAAGCGCAGCGGCTTCGGCCGCCAGTATCACGTTGTGACTGGTTGTGCGTTCGTCCACGTGTCGCGATGCTTCAGCGCGAACAGCGTCATCGCCCAGAATGGAACCCACCACGCGAGGTCGCTGAATGCCACGAACCAGCCGCTTCTCCATTCGAACACGCCCGTCAGCGCGCCATAGAAGAACCCCGCGGGGCCCAGCGTCTTGCCGACGAGGCCCACGACGACCAGCGGCCAGTAACGCAACAGATCCTGCGCGGCGATCCAGTAAGCGAGCGCATAGACGCCGACCATCATGCCGATGCAGCGGACGATTGCGTCCGGAGTGGCCGGCATCGCGAGCCAGTTGAAGATCTGTGCGGGCCATAGGCTGAGCGCGACTGCATAGGCGAGGTTGTAGAGCGCGGCGAGCCGCAGCGCTAGGGTCATCCATGCTGGAGCCGTGTAACGGCGTAGCAGATCGTTCACGATGAATACTCCGGAGAAAGATCGCGTTCGTCGATCGCGAGTATGCCGTCGTAACGCAGCAGATAACCGAGGCGGGCAACCCGGATGCGGACATCGCAGCGAAAGCGTTCACTGTCGATGGCGCGTTCGATGGCGAAAACACGCAAGCCCGGCAACGGCATGCCGGCCAGCGTAACGCGACGACTGACCTGACGTATCCGCCCAGACGCATCGAGCGAGGTTTCCAGATGCAGCACCAGCAGTCCCATGCGCTCTATCACGAGCGAACTGCGAGCGTTGCCCAGCCGGCTGACAAGCCGCTTGCCACCGATGTTGCGCTGCCAGCGCTCGCTGCCGGCTTGCGGCGTAATCGCGACTTCGCAGGGCGCTGCATCCGAACGACGTGGCAGCGCCGAAAAGCGCAACAACGTACGCAGCCAGGGCGACGCACTCCAGCGAACCCGCAGCGTTCCCTTCAGACGAACACCGGACGCACAATGCACGCGTTGCAAAACCGGCGGCATGCGGGCGAAGGTGGGCCCCAGGATCGTTTCGTACAGGCCGGACGAATCGTGGGTTTGTTGGGCGAGCGTGAGGCTAGTGGCGTTCATGATGTCCCTTCGGTTGACCAAGCAGATCTTCGAGTGCGAGTTGCAGCGTCGGAAAACGGAAGACGTAGCCTTCCTTCTGCAAGCGGGCCGGCACCGCGCGCAGGCCATCGAGCAGCAGCGTCGCCTGTTCGCCGAGCATGACGCGCAACGGCCAGGCGGGTGTCGGCAGCCACGTGGGGCGGCGCAGGAGGCGTGCGGCGGCGCGCACCAGGCTGACCTGAGTCGGTGTTTCGGGCGCCACCAGGTTGTAGATTGCAACCGGCTCGGCAGTTTCCGCTTCGGCGTTCCTGCACAGCCACGCGATAACACCGAGAACATCGTCGAGATGAATCCAGCTTTGTGCCTGGCGGCCGCTGCCCATCGGACCGCCGATGCCGAGCCGCACCGGAATCAGCAGCGAAGGCAGGGCGCCGCGATAGCCGTACACCACGCCGAGGCGCAGGATCGCGAGCGGAATGCCGAGTGCCTTGACCGCTTGCGCTTCGCGTTCCCATTCGTAGCACAGTTGCGAGGTGAACACTGCTTGCGGAAGGCTCGTTTCGGTGCGCGCACTCAGGTCGTCGTCGGGCTGCGTGCCGTAGTAGCCGACGGCAGAACCGTTGATCAGCAAGCGCGGCCGATGCGTAGCCAGCGCGAGCCATGCCGTCAGCGCGCGGGTGGTACCGGTGCGGCTCTCCATCAGGCCGCGCTTGCGTGCCGCGCTCCAGCGCGGCCCGAGGATGGGAGCGCCTGCCAGGTTGATCACGACGTCGAAGCGGGTGGCCGCGTCGAGTTCGGCGAGCGAGCCGACGCAGGCCACCCGGCCGTCGAATTGCAGCGCTGCGTGACGCGGTTTGCGCGCCCAGATCGTGACGCGATGTCCATCTGCGAGTAGTGCGCGGACCAGCGCCTCGCCGATGAAGCCGGTTGCGCCGGTCAGCAGGAACGATTGAGCGCGGCGGTCCGCCGGCGGGCCGGCGAAATCGAAGTGCGGCGTGGCGTCGGCTCGCGCATGACGAGCCGCAAGCGCACGGCTTGCCAGCGCATCGCGAAGCGCGGAGATCCACACGCCGACAGCGAGCACGCTGAGCGCCCAGCTGCGCCATCCGTGCACGTCGGGGTGCAAGCCCGAAGGTAGATGCCACCAGATCTGCGAGTGCCAGGCCAGCAGACCGAAGATCACCCCGCCGTTAATGGCGAGCAGCGTGTGTGTGACGCGCTCGCTGGCGGGCAGGCTGCGGGTTTCGTCTTCGACGACAAAGTCGCGCAGCGTCAGCAGTATTTCGATCGCGACGAGGCTCCAGAGCGGAATCAGCCACAGGCCACCCCAGACAAACCAGGCAAGGCCGATGAACAGCACACCGTAGAGGGCGGCGCGAATTGCATGCAGGCGCAATTCCGGCGCCGCACCGCGCTGCTGCGGCAATGCGCAGCGCAATTCGTGGTGCCAGACGGTGTCGAATGCGCCCATCAAACCCTGCACGACGAGCAGGGTGAGCACGAGGCTATGGAGGGGGCTGCCGGTTGGACTCATCGCGCGCATCCTTGTTGTTTGTTCACAATTGGTATTTTATGTATTCAGATATTTCTGTCAAGACAGAAATATCTGAATACAACTATGTCAGTTGCAAACCGTGTTGCATACTGAACCCGGGCAAAATATTCCTCAAACGAATATTTGCAAATTATTCTCCAAATGAATATTTGTATTTTATTCCTGTTAAGAATATAGTGCGAATATTCGTTAGCGGAATATCGACCATGAAACTCATTGTCAGCACGCCGGCGCAACTGGGCGAAATTCTTTCGTCGGCAAGAAAGGCGCTAGGGCTTACCCAGGCCGAAGCGGCGTCGCGGGTCGGCATCGGGCAACCGCGGCTCTCGCTGCTCGAAACGACCAGTACGGCCACGATTACGCTGAACCAGATGCTCGCGTTGACGGCACTCTACGACCTCGAGCTGTGCGTGCAATCGAAAGACGAGGGCAGCGTTGGTAGCGCCCAGGCGCAGTGGTGATCATGGGTCGCAAATCCCGCTCACGAGCACTATCGATCTGGGCCAATGGCCAGCATGTCGGCACATGGCGTATTCCGACGCGCGGCGACATGGAACTGCACTACGAAGCCGCGTGGAAGGTTTCCGCCGAGGGGCGGCCGCTTTCGCTGTCGTTGCCGTTCGGTCTCGGCGACACGCTGCTCAAGGGCGACCGCGTGCGCAACTACTTCGACAATCTGTTGCCCGACAGCCAGGCGATCCGCCGCCGGCTCGCCGCACGTTTCAAAACCGAAACCGTCGAGGCCTTCGACCTGTTGCAGGCAATCGGTCGCGATTGCGTCGGGGCGGTGCAATTGCTGGACGAGGACCAGGCACCGGAGAATGTCGAGCGCATCGAAGGCACACCGCTGTCGGACGCGGACATTGCTCGCCTGCTCGATGAAACGACCGGCCCGGCCATCGGTGCGGGGGACGACGACGATTTTCGCATCTCGATCGCCGGCGCCCAGGAAAAGACCGCGCTCCTGTTTCACAAGGGGCGGTGGATGCGCCCGCATGGCGCGACACCCACGACGCATATCCTCAAGCTGCCACTCGGTCTGGTTGGCAACAAGCGGGCCGATCTGAGTACGTCGGTTGAAAACGAGTGGTTGTGTCTGGCAATTTTGCGCGCTTACGGACTGCCTGTGCCGGACAGCGAGATTCTGCGGTTCGGTGCGCACAAGGTGCTGTCGGTGACGCGCTTCGACCGCATCCTGCATCCACGCAGGCAGCGTCTGCTGCGGTTGCCGCAGGAGGATTTCTGTCAGGTGCTCGGTATCGCGCCGCACCTGAAGTACGAAGCGGACGGCGGCCCCGGCATGCGTGATATCGCCGCGATCTTGCGCCAGTCGACTGAGGCACGCACCGACATCGAGACCTTGCTCGCCGCGCAGATTCTGTTCTGGATGCTCGCGGCGCCGGACGGTCACGCGAAGAATTTCAGCCTGCATCTGCTGCCCGGCGGCCGCTTCCGGATGACGCCGCTCTACGATGTGATGTCGATCTGGCCCGTGGAAGGCAGCGGCGCGAACCAGTGGTCCTGGCATAAGGCGAAGCTCGCGATGGCCGTCGCGGGCAAGAACCGGCATTACCTGATGCGCAACGTGATGCGCCGCCATTTCAACGCGATGGCGCCGCTTTGCTACTACGGTCCGAACGCGGAGCCGATCATCGAGCGCTTGCTCGAAGCGACGCCGACGGTGATTGAAAGCGTCTCGTCAGCGCTGCCTGAAAGCTTTCCGCGGAGAGTGGCGGACCGTATTCTCGGCGGCCTGCAGGAGTCGGCTAAACGGCTCGCCGGGATGCCCGAAGTTTGAGCGGATCATGCGTGTCGGCGGGTGGCGTGCCGATGCCGGCGCGTACCGGTTCCCACCGCCTATTGCGTATCGCACGGAGTAGCCGGCGTCGCGAGTACAATTGAGGCTTTTATAGATTGGCAGGGCGTTATGGGCTTTGAACAACTGGCCGCGCTGAAGGCGCAACTGACGAAGCAGGCGGCACAAAAGTCGGCAGAAAAGTCAGCGCAGAAGGCGGCACAACGGTCGGCGAAGCCGTCGTCCAAGCCGTCCGACAAACGGGCAACTGATCGAACAGCCGAGCGAACAACTGAGCAGTCAACCGGGCAGTCAGCCCGGCCGTCGGCTAAACCGTCTTCCGAACCGTCAACCCGGCCGTCGGCTAAACCGCCGCGCGCACCGCGCCCGGCGCCGGCTGCGAAGTCCAAACCGGTCGATCCGGTGGTACTGACGTTCGCCCGCTTGCAGAAGCGTTTCCCGCTCGCGTTCCCGAAGAACCCCGCGCCGAAGGTGCCGCTGAAGGTCGGTATTTTCGAGGATCTGCTGGCGCACGCGCAGGAGTTGTCGGTCGACGAAACAGGCTTGCGCGACGCACTCCGGACGTGGTGCCGCGGCAGCCGCTACTGGGCATGCATGGTCGAAGGCACGATGCGGGTGGATCTCGAAGGCAAGGAAGCGGGGCAGGTCACGCGCTCCGATGCAGTGCGTGCGCTGGCCCTGAAGAACGGGCGCGCCGCGAGACCGGCGCGCAAGGATCCTAAAGACGCAGCCGATAGTAAAGAAGCCGCTCAAGACGTCAATCAAGAGGCCGCTAAAGAAACTGAAGCGGTCAGCGGCAAGTCCGAAACTGCTGAAACCAGCGAATCGCAAACGGGCACCTGACCACGCCTGCTGGACCACGAAGGTGCATATTCTTTTTGCATCGGCCGGTAACCATCATTCCCGTTTTGTCGAGAACGGATGTTGGGCCGGCCGCTTCGTGCAATACCCGCTCATCGCAGCCGGCCTTCGCATCTAGTTGCGCCCGCCATTCGCCTTCACGACCTGCCCATTGACCCAACCGCTCCCTGCGCTCGCCAGGAACGAGACGATCTGGGCGATATCGTCGGGCTGGCCCAGACGGCCGAGCGGAATATCCGCAATCGCGCGCCGGATCACTTCTTCGGATCGACCGGTTAGAAACAGCTCTGTCGCGACCGGCCCCGGTGCGACCGCATTCACGGTGACGCCGCGGGCGCCGAGTTCTTTGGCGAGCACGTGGGTCAGCGCTTCCACAGCGGCCTTGGTGGCCGCATAAACGGCCACATTGGGCAGATACGCACCGATGATGCTCGTCGACATATTGACGATGCGGCCACCGTTGCGCACACGTTTTGCGCCTTCGCGCATGCCGTTGAAACTCCCCGTGAGATTGACCGCAATCTGATGCTGGAAGTCTTCGTCGCTGACTTCGGCTAGCGGCGAGACCTTGCTGATGCCGGCGTTGTTGACGAGCACGTCCACGGGCCCAAACTCGTTTTCTGCCACGTCGAAGAGGGCGCGCATCGCCGCGGCATCGGATACGTCGGCGTGGACTGCGATCGCTGCTCCGCCGGCCGACCGGATCGACGCGACGACTTCGTCAGCCTCCGCCGAACTCGTTGCGTAGTTGACGATGGTCGCAAAGCCATCCGCAGCGAGCCGCCTCGCGATCGCGGCACCGATGCCTTTGGATGCACCCGTCACGATAGCGGTGCGAATAGCCTGATTCATTGCGTTTCTTCCTGAAAGAGCTTCTGCCACTTGTCCTGCTGCATGTCTTCACGCGTGTTGATCTCGATCAGCACGCCACCCGGTGCGCGACAGAAAAATCGCGAGCCGCGCGTGTTGTTGAAGACAGCTGTTTCCATCTGCACCCCACTTTCGAGGAATTCCTGATAGAGCGTCTGGACGTTTTCCAGTGTGTCGACTTCGAGGCCGAAGTGGAAGTTGTGCGGCCAGACCGGCGCTTCCTTGTCTTCGACCTGTTCGAGCACGATGTCGAAGCCGTTACGCTTGAGCAGGCAGTGCTGACCGGCCGCGACGATCTCGCAGCCGAGGTATTGTTCGAAGAACGCAGCGGTCTCGGCTGCATTTGCGGTGGGAAAACTCAGGTGGTTGAGTCTCGCCTGTTGACGAAGATTCATGGTGGACCTCACAAGATGTCGGTTACTGTGCAGGCGCGCTCGCCGGTTCTGTTCTATCCGGCGATGCTTTCCGGACGCTGCACCATGACGTGAATTTTGCGAGTAATTGCTCGATTTTTAAACTCGCTTTAGGCGTGTCGATTCGATCGGCGCGAGAGCCAATGCCGGCGCGGGTTTGCGGGAAGCGTTCGGCGCGAAAACGAATACTTACTCGCTTTTTCAGATCGCGAGAAGGTGGTGCGGCATTGAGGTTCCGTACCGCGCGAGTTGAAATCGAACGATGTGAGACCAAACGGCTAGGGGGATCGCTTGGGCCGCGCCCGCGAGGATTCAACCGGCGGCGCATCGACGATACCGAGGTAGCCAGACAGAGCGCGGCTCACACGATGTTCCAGCGGGCCACGACGCACCTCGCCGCGCTCTCCCGCCGCATCGGTGAGGGCGCGCAGTATGGCGAGCACATCGTCCGTTGCGATCTCAAGGTTGTCTTGCGGCGGCATATCGCTACGGGACAGAATCTCCCGCATCAACTCATGAAAAGCCGCCTGGGAAGCCGCCAGTTCTTTCGCAATGGCAGGACGACCTTCCTCGAAATCGAGCGCGCGGGCAAGTGCCGGGCGGCGTAGTTGCTGGCGCACGGATACGGATATCAGGTATTCCAGCGCCGTTTGTCCCGTCGGTTGATCGAGCGCATCTTCGGCCTCGGCGAAGAACGCTGTTTGCGCCTGCTGACTGAGCGCGACGATCAGCGCATCCTTGTTTGGGAAGTATTGATAAAGCGTGCCGACGCTCACGCCCGCGCGCTGCGCGACCAGATTGGTATTGAGCCCCTCCATGCCGCGAATTTCCAGAATACTGGCCGCGGCCTCCAGAATCGCGTTGACGGTGTTTTCCGCACGCGACTGCTGCGGTACCTTGCGCGGTTTCAGCGAGGGGCGTCTCTTCGTCGTCAAGGCTTCGTCCGTTTAAAAGCGAGCAATAGCTCTGATTCTACAAGCTTTGGGACGATGGAATTGACCGGCCGACAATAACCGGGATGACGGCGCAATGCAGTGAGACGAGTTCGTCTGCCACGCGCGAACCGCCGTTAGCTGCTTAACGCGATTCCCGCGGACCGTGACCGGTCCATCGCTTGAACGCACGCCGGAAGTTGTGCGAATCGCTAAAGCCGACCTCGTAGGCGATTTCCTCGATCGACAGCCGCGGCGTACTCAACAACGCCAGCGCCCGCGCATGACGAATGTTGTCCAGCACGGCCTGATACGAGACGCCGCTCTCGGCGAGCCGGCGCCGCAACGTGCGATCGCTCATGCACAGTTGCGCCGCGACCTGGCCGAGCGTTGGCGGATTGCGCAGATCGCGTCGCACGATCCGTTCGATCGATTCGATAAATTCAGCGCCGGTGTCTTCCTGCGATACCGTCATCTGCAGCACTTCGAGTGCCTGGCGGTTGCTGAGCGGATCGTAAGTTGCAAGCGGCCGTGCGAGCCACGATGCATCGCAGACCACGGCGTTACGCTTTTGCCCGAACAGTACCGGGCATTTGAAAAACTGCTCGTACTTCTCCGCATAAGCGGGCCGTGGATAGCTCAACTCGACCGAGTTGAACCGGAAGTCTTCTCCGACCAGCGCTTGAGCAACCTTGGGGAAACTACCGAACGCCTCTTCCACGAGAAACATTTCGATGTCGGGTTCGTGGAAGCGGCTGATGGCGTAGAGCGTGAGGCTGTTTTCATTCTGTTCGACATCGAAATCGAGCAGTGCCCCCGTGTAGTTCTGCATCTTCATGCCGAGCATGATGGCATCGCCGAACGTCGGGGAGGTGAGCATCGCATAGCCGACCAGCCCGATCGATGCGATGGTTTCAGCGGTGCCGATGCGCAGCCCGAGGCCCTGTTCTGGAGACAGCTCGATTGCGCGGCGGATCATTGCGCTCGCCTGCCGGAACGACAGGCGACAGTCCGGGTTCGAGAGGTCCGCGACTTCGAACCCGAGCCCCATGCACAGGCGCGTCGGGTCGATGCCGAGATCCTCGCTCATACCGGCGATGAACCGCAACATGTAGACCTGCAGGTTGGCAATCGTATATTGGCCGGTCGCGTCCATCGTCGCTTTATACCTTCTTTTTTCCCGCTGCGCGACACCTGCGGTCTTGTGCGTCCGGCGGCACTGCCGTTCCTGCGGTGAGCCAGAATTCATGTTGCGGCGCCCGCAGGCCGGATCAGAAGTAATGACGCAAGCCAGCCATCACACCGAGCTGCGTGCTACTGACTGTCGGCGACTGGCCATTCACACCAACGAACTGCGCACCGATCATGCCGCCGCGATACATCGAGTAATCGGCTTCCGCGTACAGCATGGTGCGCTTGGACAGCGTGTAGCCCCCCACGACCTGGTACTGATGCGCCCAACCGTTGTAGTCGGAGGTGTAGCCGGTCTGCTTGGTCCACCAGCCGTTCACCGCGACGGTCACCGCCGGCGTGAAGCGGTAGGTGAGGCCCGCAAGAATCATCTTGCGCTTGTCGAAGCCGCCCGGGATGTTGGGGTCGACGACCTGCGCCGGCGAAATGATCCCGAGGGCGGCCAGGTCGATCGAGTTGAACGGGCCATTGCCGAAGTTCGTGAAGGCGTTGTCGCGCGCGTTCTCGATGTAGCCCGCGTTGACGGTGAAATTGCCGAGGCTGTACGAGCCGCCGCCGGTATAGATATCGAACTTCGCATTCGTGATGTCGTCGCGGCTACGCAGGAAAGAGGCGGAGGCCTTGAACGGACCTTTTTCCGGTGCGTACGCGATCGAGGCGCCGAGCTGACTGCCCTGGCCGCCGCCGCCCGCCTGGCCACCGGGCGCGTATTGCGCGAGGAAGATCACGCTGCCGAGCTGCGCGCCGTACTGGATCATGTTGCTCGTGCGGCCGGCGGCGAGCATCGTCTGCTCAGGTTTGAACAGATTGGAGTAGGGATCCTGAGGGCCTAACCACAGGTTCGAACCGTACGCGATCGTCGTGCCTTCAAACGCCACGTTGTATTGCCGACCGAGCGAAAGCTGACCGAGCGTGGGCGACAGCAGCGCCACATACGAAATCTGGAAGAAGTTCACCGAACCTGCCGGCGTGATGCCACCGCTGCTCGGATCGAAATGGCTTTCCAGATCGAATGACGCCTGCATGCCGCCGCCGAGATCTTCCTGGCCTTTCAATCCCCAGTAGCTTTCCGTGAGGCCGCCGCCGGTGGTCGTCGAAAACTGCTTGCCGGTCGAAACGGGTGCGCCGTCCGGGCCGTAAGTGACACCGTGGGTCTGGTAGCGCAACCCGGCGTCGACGACGCCATAGAGCGTGATACTGCTTTGCGCCCAGGCTGCACTGCAGCACAGCGGAAGAGCCATACACAACAAGGTCTGCTTTTTCATTTGGCGATCGTCTCCCTGGTTATTGACTACATGGCGGACCGACTGGTCGTGCCACCTGCAAGGGCACGTCGACGCGACCAGGGCACTGCGTTTTCCGCGTATTTCGTGGAGCTTCTTTTCTAGCGATTGCTTCTGCGACCTGCTGCGCGCGATCGTTATGCGCAGCGCATCAATCACGGCAACGCGCAGTGTCGAATCAGGCCACTTCGTTCTTGTTCGTGTGGCCACACACTCGACCGCGCCATTCTCCTCAGCCAGAATTTAAGGAGTCAAATTTCAATGCGCCGGGGCTAAAGCGGCCATTCGCATGGTTCATTCCGGCCATCGTGTGTCCGCGAACCCAAAACCGTCATACATCGTGCAGCGTCAATGTGTTGCATTAGATTGCACCACGGCCGCGAGCGGTGTGAGTGTGGTTTTCACGCACATCGCTTGCATTTAAGCGCCTTCGATGATTAGCGAAGGCGCACCGTGCCGTAGATCGCGCAAAGCGAACTGCCAGTTGCGCGATCAGGAGAGCTGATGTCCGCCGGTTTGCAGGTTGTGCGCAGTTGCACCACGCAACGCAAGCCAGACGAACGGCACCGCGGCCGCCACGCCGATGCACAACACATACGCGAAGTGCATGCCGCCGTACTGCGTGAACAGATCGCCCGCTACCGCGGTGCCGACGCCGCCGCCGATAAACGTGACCACGACGGTCCGCGCAACCAGCGAACCATCCGGGTCGACTTCGGAGAGCAGCCCGGTCAGGAACGGAATGATCGCGAAGAACGCGCAGTTCAATGCCAACTGGCTCAGGAAGTAGGACTTGTTGCCGGTCGAACCGAAGAACCAGATCAGCGAGCCGATCATCACCATTTGCGCCACGAAGATGATCGCGAGCCGATGTTTGCGGCTTGATCGTTGCGACGGGATCACCGCACCGGCGAAACCGAGCAGCGACGACAGCGAGAGCAGGATGCCGACAGTCCATGTCGACAGACCCGCATGCGAACCGACGATTCCGGCAACCGCCCATTGCGACGCCTGCACGCCATAGATCAGCACCGTGACGGCCCAGATGGTCAGCACGAGTTTGAGCGGCAACTTGTTGCGCGAACGCGCTTGCGTCACATGCCGCGCAAATTCACCGATACCGTGAATGGCGGGCGCCATCACGATGCACACGCCGACCAGCAGCATGAACACGCCTTGCCCGAGCCACTCGGAAGGCAGGTACGAAATCACAACGAGAATGCCGCCGTTGATGATCCCCGCGATGACGTTTATCTGCCCCCACAGCCGGTCCGCCGAGGCGCGCTGCGAGATGCCCGACGCGACGACGACGAACAGCACGCCCTCGAAGATGCCGGTCACACCGCGCACGATACCGATCAGCAGCACGGTCGGTGCGACGATGCTGAGCGCCTGTCCCACGATCGTGCCGAGCACGCCCGCGATCGTGAAGAACCCCGCGGCACGCGAAATCCAGCGCGGCAGCAAGGCGCAACTCAGTGCTACACCGAGAATCTCGACGCCCGCTACCTGGGTTGCAATGCCTTCCGAGAGATGAAACCGCAGCATGACCGCTGCCACGAGAAACGGCGTGAGGATCATCCCGTTCGTGGCGATCGCGTAGGCGAGCGACAGGCGGGCCACCGAGCTTTTTGGCAACTCGGCACGGAGTGCCGCGGGAGCAATGGAGACTGTCGAGTTCATCGAGTCATCCTTGTTGTCGAAGTCAAAGGGTCGCGTGGGCGACGACAGGTTTTATTTCAAGGCATCAATTCCGATAGCTTTCCGCAAGCTGCTGCGGCGCGCTCACGCGTGACAGACCGAACAGGTCGCGCAAATATGGCGTGAGAAACCGTCCCTGCGGATCCATGCGTTCACGCAACGCGAGAAAGTCATCCCAGCGCGGATAAAGCTTCGAAAAATCCTGTGCGGTCAGCGCGTGCACCTTGCCCCAATGCGGCCGTCCGCCATGATTCATGCAGATCGCCTGTACACCCGCAAAATACGCTTCATAGGGCATGCCGACATACTGGTGTACGGAGATGCGCACGCTGTCGCGACCGTAGTCGGGGCTTAGCCAGATATCGTCGCCGCGCACCCAGCGGTACTCGAGCGGAAACATCAACGGGAACGATTTGCGCGCGATGAACGCCTGGATCTCGCGCAGCGCATCGGCACCGCGATGCGCCGGCACCGACCATTCCATTTCGTTAAAGCGTATGCGCCGCACGGTGGACAAAGACGAATGACTTGGATCGACCTGCTGCCCCGGTGAGATCAGCGACGCGCACAAGCGGCTGATCGACGGGCACAGCGAGGGCATCGTCTTGCCCAACCCGCACAGCAGACCGAACGCAGTGTTCTCGAGCAGTTCCTCGTTGATGTAGCGCTTCCAGTGCATCTGATCGACGGGTTCGTCTGTCACGTTCCATGCTTTCGTCATCACCGTGTCGGTATGCGGCAACCAGTAGAGTTCGAACGAACGGTTATTCGCGATCAGCGAGTCGGTTTGCGCGAGACATTCCTCGAGGTCCATCTTCGCGCGCTGCAACTTGAGTTTGAACGACGGCACCAGATTCAGATCGATCTCGGTGAGCACACCGAGCACACCGAGTCCGATCCGGCCACCTTCGAACAGGTCCGCGTTTTCCTCGGGTGAGGCGACGACTTCGTTGCCGTCAGGCGTCGTGAAGCGAAGCGCTGCGATCTGCGTCGAGAGATTGCCGAGCGTAATGCCGGTGCCATGGGTTCCGGTACTCGTTGCTCCGGCGATCGACTGCACATTGATGTCGCCGAGATTCTCCATCGCGAAGCCATGCTCCGCGAGCGCCGCGCCGAGCGTGTAGAGCCGCGTGCCGGCATGCACACGCGCGACGCGGCGCGTTGCGTCGACGTGAATCAGACCCTGCAGATTGTCGAGCGACAGGATCACACCGTCGGTCTGCGCCAGCGGCGAAAACGAATGTCCGGCTCCGACCACGCGTACCGGTGCCTGTGAACCGGCCGCACCGCGCAGCACATCGACCAGTTCGTCCCGCGATCCAGGTGTCTTGACCGTTGCCTTCGGGCTGCTTACGTACCCCGACCAGTTACGCCACATAATCCCCCGCCTCCTTTTATTGCGTCCGGAATTCCGCTCAGAAAAAACACTTGCCGTCGCCGCGATACGTCGTGACCTGGTCGACGACGCGCCCGCCGGTTATCAGCAGAAGCTCGTTAAAGCGTTCGCATAGTTCACCGGCTTTGGCGTGACGAAACAGCATCGGCTCGCCGATCTTCAGCGCAACCGAAGCGGGATGCCGCAACGGTGTCTGGACTTCACCGGCGCCTTCGTTGTCGATCAACGTGCAACCGGCGGGCAGCCATGGTTGCGGCAGACGGTTCTTGCCGATCGGACCGGACGCGATATAGCCACCGCCGGAGCAGGTGAAGATGCCGTCTTTGGGCAGGCGCGTGACGGGCAGCGCGAAACCTGCCGACGGCAACGCCTGGAATGACGCGTAGTGATCGAACAACGCGGGGGTGTAGAGTCCCGAACCGGCGGCGACCTCGGTGACCGACGGATCGCTTTTGGTGCTTTCGACGCTGCCGGTGCCACCGCCGTTGACGAAGCGCAGCGGATGCCCCGCGGCTGTGAGCGCCTGCACGACGTTGCGGCGTCGCGTATTGGTTTCGTCGATCGAGCGCCGCTTGAGCGAGCGCACGATCGCGTTCTTCAGTCCCTGTCCCGGCACCACGTCCATCAGCCCGGCGATCTGCCCTTCGTAGCCCATCAGCCCTTCGAGCCGCACGCCGGGACAGGCCGCGATGCCGTTTGCGAGAGCGACCGCGGTGGCGACGTCGTGGACCGGCGATCGATAGACGCCGAAGTAGATGCCAGGAAACGTGGACGACATGTCGAGATCGATCGATAGCGGAATGACGACGCCTTCGGCGCGCGCCAGCGCATCGATCTGCTCGACCTGCGCCATGCTGTCGACCATCAATGTGATCGAGCGCCCGTTGCGCAACTGCGCGGCGACGGCGCGCAGATCCTCGCGCTCCACCGACGGGTACGCCACAACGAGATCGTCGAGCCCCTGGCTCGCGAGCCAGGCCGCTTCCGCCGGCGAGTAGCACAGCAGACCGCGGATGAAATTGCCGGTAGCGAGCGCCAGGCGAATCATCGCTACTGAACGAACGGACTTGGTGACGAGACGGATCGGCATGCCGGCCGCGCGCACGCGCAGCCGTTCGAGGTTGATCCGGAAGTGATCGAGATCGATGAATGCGGCCGGCAACCGCTGTCCCGCGAGCGCGTCGCGGTAGTACGGGTAGTCGTGCTCCGGAAGTTCGGCAGGGCGGGAAACGGCGGCGCCGGTCATGAAAGGTCTCGGTAGTTTCAGGTTGCGTCGGTTGTGCAGGGAGACCGGTCGTGTGCGCATGGCAGTCGCGAATACGGTCTGCTACTGGGAGACGAGAATAGCGGCGGGCCTGTGCGCGACCAAGGGTGAACGCGGCCGTTAGATGGGTCTGATCCGGCCATGAAACGGCAGGGTTGACCCTAGGTAGCACCGCCCACGTGGCCGCAAATGCCGCCCGGAAATCGCCCGTAACCGACGTGTCGGGGCGTGCGCGGCCAATATATTATTGGCGGGTTTTCAGGTCGGAGAAGATGTCGGTGGCGCTGTCGTTCACGCGATAAACCGGGCGAACGGCTGGCCATATCAGCACGTTCCGACATGCAGACGAAATGCACCGTCCATACAATCTGCGCGCACGGCTGCAGACAATACATCTAGAAACGGGGTACCCGATGAGCAGTATTCAAACCTGGGCGGAGCATGCGACCGAGTCGCCGCGCCGCGATCTGTCGCATCCGTCTTCCGCCGCCGGCCAGCGTGCGGATAGACCCGCCGCGGGGGCGGTAACCACCATGCTGGGCGTGCTGATCGACGATCGCGAACTCGAGGCGCGCTTCGATGCATGCGCATGGGAATTCGATGCGTTGTCGCAACAACTCGACGAAGCACTCGATGCCGCGTTCACGCGAGGCGAACACGCGGCACGCGCCGATGTGCACGCGGTGCTCTTCGCCTTGTATGAACTGCACGTTGCGCCCGCGGCGAGCGAGCGCTGCGCGAATCAGTTCAACCCGTATCTGATCCGGCTGCGCAACGCGATCGAGCGACGCTGGTTCGCGAGCGAACTGCAACGCACGGCGCCGCTCGATGCGGCCGCGCGTTCGCCGGAAGGGCTCGTCGAGGCGATTCGCGCGGTGTCGGCGGGGCATCGCGCGTCGCATCATCCGTTGTTCGATTTTCTCGAGCGCGATGCGACGCGTGCGCAACTCGCGGCATTTTTCCGCAGCGACAGCGCGCTCAATGTCCGCTTCTTCGATCTGATCGTGCTGGCGCTGCTCGGTTCGGACCCATCGGTGCGCGGCGAACTGGCGCAGAACTTCTGGGACGAAGCGGGCAAAGGCGACACGCGACGCAGCCACGTCACGCTGTTTCGCAACCTGCTGCTCACAGCGGGCATCGAGCATGCCGCCGACGATCACGCGTCGTCGCTCGAATGGCAGGGGCTGGCCGGCTACAACGTGTTCATGATGACGGGCCTGAACCGCAGCCACGGTTTCCGTTCGCTTGGCGTGATGGCCGTTACGGAACTGCTCGACCCGCCGCAGTATGAAAAGCTCACGCGCGGTTGCCGGCGCATCGGTCTCGGCGCCGATGGCGAACTAGACTACTACGACGAACACGTAAGCATCGATGTGGTGCATGCGGAGGGTTGGCTCGCAAATGTGATCGTGCCGCTCGCGCGCAGCTTTCCCGCGAAGATGGACGATATCTTTATGGGCGCGCAGTGGCGGCTGAACACGTGTGCCGACTACTACGACCGGCTACACGCGAAGCTTTTGAAAATGGTTTGAAAGCTTTCTTTGGCTGCAGTGAAAAGGCCGCCCGAACCATGCGTCGCGCGCTATTTCGGGCAGTTTTTCCGACTCCAGCAGAGGTTGATTGCGGCCGTAAGCGTTCCGTAAATAATTGTCAAAAATAATTCAATGAAATACTGTGTGGACCCCATCGCGTACGTAAATCCTTCTGTATAGAATGCGCCGACACTTAGGGTTCGGGTCGTGCAAACGGCCAGTGCGCTTGTGTGGCGACCGTTGCGGGGTCAACGGTGAGTAAGATGTTGAATCAGGCACCCCGCGTGCCGGATATCGTTCAGGTGGCGGTGCGAGCATGGGGTGAGAGGTGCGTTCGCCGCGCGATGAAATCGATACCAGTCCGCGGGCTTGCAATATTGCGTCTTCCTAGTCTCGAATCACAATGCCAATTACGCAGAAAACCGAAGCCGATAAACGGCACAAGCGGCACAAACGGCAAGTACTCATCGATACAGCCACATCGCTGTTTTCGCAGAACGGCTATCGCGCGGTTGGTATCGACCGGATCATCGCGGAGTCGGGCGTCGCGAAGATGACGCTCTATAACCACTTCCCGTCGAAATCCGAACTTGTACTCGAAGTGCTGCGGCAGCGCGAGGAAAGCGCAGCCGTATCGCTGCGCGAATTCGTCGATCGCTATGTCGTGCCGCTCGAACGTCTGAAGGCGATTTTTCTGTGGCATGAGGCGTGGTTCAGCGAGCAGACCTTCTGCGGCTGCATGTTCATCAACGCTGCATCCGAGTTTCCCGATCGGACCGATGCTATCCACTGCGCGTCCGCCTCGCAGAAGCGGCAGGTTACGGCGCTGCTCGGCACACTGCTCGGCGAGATGTTTGCCCACGACGTGGCGGCCCGGCTTGCCGAGCAGTTTCTGATCTTGATCGACGGCGCGACTGTGACGGCGCAGATTTCGGGGCGGCCGGACTCGGCGATGCTGGCTTGGGATATTGCGCGGCAACTGATTGCAGGCGCGACAGCACAGGCACCGGTGGGCACACCGACGGGCGATGCCACCGCGTAAGCGCGAGCGCGGATTACCGGTGGCGATACGTATGGCTTCCTGAACGATTGCCGCAGCCGGGCGATGCCACGACTCGCCGGCGCTGCCACCGGACAAATGTTCCGTACCATCCGACATGTGGCTGCAACAGGCGCCGGGTAGTCTCGCCCGACATCCACCGGTTTCTGTGCGGAAGACCAGATGAACATTCAGTCAACTGAGCCGACCGTGACGGTAACGGTCGAAGAACTGGAGCGCGATCCAGAAGGCGTTCTGGGGCAGGCTGCACAGACCGTGGTAGCCATTTGCACGCAGGGCGAACCGGTTGCCGTGCTCGTGTCGTTCGACGTATGGAACATGTATGTCCGGCAACTGGAGATGCATGGCATCGATCTGCAGGATGGCCGACGGGTCGTGAAACGCGCGCTGCCCCATTGAGCGGTGCGCACAATGCACGTTCAACAGCGGGGTGCCCCGACCCTGCAGACCGGTTTCGGACGGCGGCTTACACGTCGTGCGTCACGCGGTTTCACCCTGATCGAAGTCCTGATCGCGCTCGCGATCGTTGCCATTGCGCTGGGCGCGGTGCTGCGCGCGATCGGCTCACTCGCCTCGGATACCGAAAGTGCGCGTGCGCGGTTACTCGCGCTCTGGAGCGCCGACAATGCGCTCAGCGATGTGCGCATTTCTTCCGGCTGGCCGCCGGTCGGGCGCAGCATGTTTGCTTGCCCACAGGGGCAATACCGTTTTGTTTGCCGGCAGATCGTCACGGCGCTTGGCAGTCCGCTCGTGCGTCAGGTGGCGGTGAGTGTTTATCCGTCGGCGTCGAGCAGCATAGTGCTCGCCGAAGTTGTCACGGTGGTGCAGGATGAAACACGGCACTGAACCGCGCCGGCCGGAGCGCACGCGCGGCTTTACGCTGATCGAGATGCTGGTCGCGATCGCGCTGCTTGCCGTGATCGCGTTGCTGTCCTGGCGTGGGCTCGATGCGACCATTCGCGGTCGTGACGACATCGTGACAGCGCTCGGTCAGACGCGGTTGATCGGTCGGTGTTTCTCGCAACTGCAGTACGACCTGCTGAATCTGGTGACAGCCGACGAGGTTTTCGGGCCGCCGCTGCGTATGCGGCCCAACGAACTGGTGCTGGTCAGGCACCTGGGCGTGGGCGGCGGGCCGACGGAGGTGCAGGTCGTGCGCTATCAGCTCAAAGGGCGCCAGCTTGTGCGCAGCGCTTCGCAGCCGCTCGGCTCGCTTGCCGAACTTGAGGATGCTTTGCATCACATGGACAAGTTCGCGAGCGTGGTGGTGAGCAATAGCGCGCGCTCGATGCAACTGGCAGTGTGGATTTCGCCCGGTGGCTGGACATCCAACCAGTCCGAAGTCGAAGCCACTTATGCCGGTTTTCTCGCACAGCACGGGGTAAGCAGTATCACTTCGCTCGGGATGCCGCTGCCGCGCGGCGTCCGCTTTGCCGTCACGATGGGCACCCCACCCGCCGAATTCGTCCGCACGATTCCGATCGGGCAGTAAGCGCCGGTGCGTCTGTTTGGCACACGCCGCGGCGCGCGAATCGACGCAATCGCGACGTAGGCACAGCGCAATCTCCATGCGGACTGCATATTCAAAATAAATGGTCCGTAACTTCCGTCACACGCCTGTTATCGCTCGTTCGCTACTCTGACCCCGGGAGCAGACCGTTGCACGACATCGGTTCAGGCGATCCGATGGTGCCCGGTGCCGCAATACGACGAGGGAGCGAACATGGAGGTCGAGTACCCGCAGGACGCCAGCGCAGGCGCAACCGTTACCGCTGCGGCGGTCAGGCAGCGGTCGGCGGCGAAGCTCTCGCGTGCAAGGGACTGGCATGGAGCAGGGCGTTTCGACGATGCCGCGCGCGAATACGAGGCGGTGCTGGCCGATGAGCCGGAGCACGCGCAGGCCTTGCATCTTTACGGTGTGCTGCAGTATCAGCGCGGCGCGGCGACTGAAGCGGAATCGTTTCTGCGCAGGTCGATTTCAGTCGAACCCCATCCGCGCGCGCATTCGGATCTCGGCGCGATACTTGCCGACAGCGGCCGCACCGATGAGGCGCTGATGCAGTTCAACGCCGCGTTGCGCATCGATTCGCGCGACGTGCAGACGCTGGTTCGGCAGGGCAATGCGTTGCTGGGTCTGCGTCGCTATGGGCCGGCGCTTGAAGTGTTCGACCGGGCACTCGCCGTGTCGCCGCTGGTTCTCGATGCGCTCTGCAATCGCGGTAGCGCGTTACGTGCGCTCGGCCGGCTTCAGGACGCGGTCGATACCTACGAGCGCGCACTGATGGTCGATCCGCGCTCGTTCGAATCGTGGTTCAACCGTGGGCTGGTTCTGCGCGATCTGCAGCGGCCGCTCGAAGCGCTGCAATGTTTCGAACGGGCCATCGAGATCAAACCCGGCATCGCAGCGATGCTGTCGGCGCGCGGTCAAACACTGGTCGATCTTGGGCGACTTGGCGAAGCGCTCACTGCATTCAACGAGACGATCGCGATTCAGCCCGACATGGTTGAAGCGATCTATAACAGCGCGGTCGCGCTTGAGCGGCTGGGTCGCGTGGAAGAAGCGATTGGGCGCTGCGAGCGGGTGCTTGCGCTGGAACCGCAGCATGCGCCGGCGCTTGCTTGCCGGGGTAACGCGTTGCTGCAGTTGAAGCGTTATGAAGCGGCGTTGGCGAGCTATGAGCTTGCGCTTGCAATCAAACCCGATGCATCCGAATTCCTCTGCAATCAAGGCACCGCACTGCGCTATCTGAGACGCTATGAAGAAGCGCTCGCCAGCTACGACGCAGCGCTTGCGCACAATCCCCGCTTTGCGGAAGCGTGGACCAACCGCAGCAGCGTATTGCAGGACCTGCATCGCTACGACGAAGCGATGACGTCACTGGACCGCGCGATGGAAATCAGACCCGAACATGCGACGAACTGGTTCAACCGCGGCAACGTGTACTACGAACTGGGTCGCACGGACGCGGCGCTTGCCGCCTACGATCGCGCGACCGAACTCGATGCCGATTACGCGGATGTTCATTTCGCACGCGGGTCCCTGTACCTGCTGCAGGGCGATTTCGCGAAGGGATGGGCGGAATACGAATGGCGTTTGCGCGACCCATCGCTGGCACGGTACTACCGCCCGTTTGTGCAACCGTTGTGGCGCGGTAGCGAGTCGCTCGATGGCAAAACGATCCTGATTCATGCGGAGCAGGGCTTCGGCGACACGTTGCAGTTCTGTCGCTACGCGCCGCAGCTTGCCGCGCTGGGCGCACAGGTGGTGCTCGAAGTGCCGCCGTCGCTGCGTACGTTGATGGCGTCGCTGCAGGGGCCGACGCAGGTACTCGCGAGAGGCGAACCGTTACCTGCGTTCGACTATCAATGCCCGCTGCTCAGCCTGCCGTTTGCGTTGCATACGGACATGGCAAGCATTCCGCAGCAGACCCCCTATCTCCACGCAGATCCGCAGCGTGTCCGGGAATGGGCCGAGCGGCTCGGCGACAAACGGCGCCCACGTGTCGGGATTGCGTGGTCCGGCAATCCCGAACATCGCAACGATCACAACCGGTCGATCGATCCCACATTGCTCGCACCGCTGCTTGAACTCGGTATCGAGTGGATCAGTTTGCAGAAGGTGGTGCGGGAGCAGGACGAAGCGTTCCTTGGCGATGCGCGCATCCAGCGTTTCGACGATGAACTCGGTGACTTCGCGGACACCGCCGCGCTGATGCAGTCGCTCGATCTGGTGATTGCAGTCGATACCGCGGTCGCGCATCTGGCCGGTGCCCTGGGCCGCCCCGTGTGGGTCCTGCTGCCGAATCCGCCCGAATGGCGCTGGCTGCTCGAACGTGACGACAGCCCGTGGTATCCCGGCGCGCGGCTGTTCCGCCAGTCTGTGCAGGGAGATTGGACTAGCGTCGTCGAAGCGGTACGGGCGGATCTTGGCCTGCTCGGCCGTTAGGTCTTTAGAGGCCGCCAGACTGGATATCGTCGTCGAACAACAGAGGGCTACAGAATGACTTTTAACGGGGAAGAGGCGACGCTCGCGAAACAGCCGGTTGCAACGCGGCCGCCTGGTGTCCCGAAGCCCGATCCCGCGCAGCTCGATCGGTTGTTGTTGAGGGCGCGCAATGCGCATCAGGAAGGTGCGCTTGGGAAAGCGGAACAGGCGTATGGCGAACTGCTGGCGCTAGATCCGGAGCATGCCGACGCGTTGCATCTGCTCGGGGCGATACGTTTTCAGCAGGGGCGGTTTGAGGACGCGGAAGCGTTGATGCGTCGCTCGATCGAGCGTCATCCTGCTGCGCTTCCGCTTGCGAATCATGCGGCGGTACTCGCAAGTCTTGGGCGTCTCGATGAAGCGCTCGGGCGCCTTGATGAAGCGCTCGCGATTAATCCGACGCATCTACGTGCGCTTTTTCAGCGTGGCGGTTTGCTCGGGCAATTCGGCCGTCACGATGATGCGCTGGCTTCGTATGACCGGGTGCTTGAGATCAATCCGGGTGCCGTCGAGGCGCTTCTGAAACGCAGTGAGACCTTGCGTGTACTTTCACGCTTCGATGAAGCGCTGGCTTGTTGCAACCGCTTGCTTGCACTGACTGGGCGTACGTTCGAAGGCTCCAGGGAGCGTGGGTTGGTATTGCGCGCACTCGAACGCTATCGCGAAGCCGCGGACAGCTACAGCCATGCGCTGACCGCTGTGCCCGGCAGCGTCGAAGTGATGTTTCTGCGTGGTGTGACGTTTCTCGATCTTGGCGAGCCGGAACCTGCGCTTGCCGATTTCAACATGGCGATTGCTGCGAGTCCTGGATTCATCGATGCGATCTATAACAGTTCGATCGCGCTTGAACAGCTTGAGCGGCACGAGGAAGCGATTGGGCGTTGCGATCGGGTGCTTGCGATTGAGCCGCAGCATGCGAAGGCGTTGGCGAACCGCGGGAACGCGTTGCGCAATCTCGGCCGCAACGGCGATGCTGCGGCGAACTACGCAAGCTCGATCGAGGTGGAGCCGGACAGCACGGGCGTGTTGTGCAATTACGCCAACGCGTTGATGCACATCGCCCGCTACAACGATTCGCAGCAGGCCTGCGAGCGTGCCATCGCGCTCGATCCTGACTTTCTTCCCGCATGGTTCACGCGCGGCCGGCTGTTTCTGGAAATACATCGCTACGACGAATCGCTTGAGGATTTCGCGAAGGTGATCGCCACCACACCCCGCGACAAGCTTGCGCATTTTCATCGCGGCAACTCGCTGCGCGCGCTGCGACGTCACGAGGAAGCGAACGACGCGTATGCGCAGGCCATCGAGATCGATCCCGATTACGCAGAAGCGCACTGCATGCGTTCATTCCTGTGCCTGTCGCTCGGTGACTTCGAGTCGGGCTGGAGCGAGTACGAATGGCGCTGGCGCGACAAGCAACTGGACCCGAGTCGTCGCGAGTTCGCACAGCCGCGATGGACGCACGGCATGTCGCTGGAAGGCAAGACGCTTCTCTTGTATGCGGAGCAGGGGCTTGGCGACACGCTGCAGTTTTGTCGCTATGCGCCGCTTGCGAAGGCACTCGGTGCGAAAGTGATACTCGAAGTGCCGATCGAGCTGATGGGGTTGCTTGCGACGCTCGACGGCGTCGACGCGCTCGTCGTGCGTGGCGGTCCGCTGCCACCGTTCGATCTGCATTGCCCGCTGCTGAGTCTCCCGCTTGAGTTCCGCACCGGCTTCGCGACGATTCCCTCGAATGTGCCCTATGTGCGGGCAAACGCTGCGACTGTCGAACATTGGCGTGAACGGCTCGGAGCTTCGCAACGGCCGCGTATCGGGCTCGTGTGGTCGGGCAACGCGCTGCATCTGAACGACCGCAACCGGTCGATGGCGTTGACCGAACTGTTGCCGCTGCTCGACGACGCGTTCGAATGGGTGAGTCTGCAGAAAGTGGTGCGCGACGAGGATCAGTCTGCGCTTGCGGCAAGTTCGATTCGCGACATCAGCGCACAGATTGGCGACTTCGCCGACACAGCCGCGCTTATCGAACTGATGGATTACGTGGTGAGCGTCGATACGTCGGTTGCCCACTTGGCCGGCGCGTTGGGTCGGCCGCTTGCTGTGTTGTTGCCGCATACACCCGATTTTCGCTGGTTGCTCGAGCGTGACGATAGCCCGTGGTATCCGAACGCTCGGCTGTTTCGGCAGAACGAGGCTGGCAAGTGGGCGCCGGTCATCGAGCTGCTGAAGGCGGAGATGCCGGTGCTCGTAAACGGAGAAGCGCAATGAGCGATCCGCTGGTACGCACCCAGGCCAACGCGCAATCCCAATCGCAACCGACCGCGTTCCCCTTCGCACCTGGCCCGAGCGGCGGCGCGATGCGAGCGGCCGTCGACGATGCGCTGCGCAATGCCCGCACACGGCTCGAACAGAACGACCTCGTGAGCGCACGGCGTCTCTACGAAGGCGTGCTCACGATGGCGCCTGACAACATTGAAGCGCTGCACCTGTGTGGGCTCGTTTGCCTGCGCCAGGGCGATGCAGTGCGCGCGGAACCGCTGATCGCGCGCTCGATGCATCTCGGGCTACGTCAGCCGTGGAATTTCGCGAACCACGCGGCGGCACTCGTTGGCGTGGGCCGGCATCATGACGCGCTTGCAGTGACCGACGCAGCGCTAAAGCTCGACGCCGTGCATCCCGCGGTCAACGCCGCGCGCGGCGACGCGCTGCTTGGGCTTGAACGGTTCGACGAGGCAATCGCCGCATACGACGCCGCGTTACAACGTGCGCCTGGTCAACCGACGGCGTGGAGCCGCCGCGGCGCTGCACTGCGCTCGCTGGGCCGTCCCGCCGATGCATTGATCAGCCTCGATCGCGCACTGAAGATCGACTCCGGCGATCCGGCTACCCACATCGAGCGCGGTCATACGCTGCGCGCGCTGGAGCGGCGTGACGAGGCGCTGCATCACTATCAGCTGGCTACGGTCGTATGCGGAAAGACGCCGGCGTTGCTGCACGATTCAGGCGTCGTTTTGACTGAAATGGGCCGCGCCACCGAAGCGCTCGCCGTGCTCGACGAAGGTCTCAAACTCGCGCCTCACGACAAAAAACTGCTCTACGCAAGCTGCGTAGCACTCGATCAACTTCATCTGCGCGAAGAACTGCTGCAACGCGCCGACCGGTTGCTCGCACTCGATCGCAATAGCACAGCCGCGTGGGTCGCGCGAGGCAATGCATTGCTCGGACTGGATCGCCACGCGGAAGCGGCGCAAGCCTACAGTGAAGCGCTCGCGCACACCCCCGAGCACGTCGATGCGTCGCGTAACTGCGCGGCCGCATTGCGTTCGCTCGGCCGCTTCGAAGATGCGCTCGAACACTACGAGCGAGCGCTTTCAGTTGCGAGTGTGAATCCGGAGTTGCTGTACAACCGCGCGGTTACGCTCCAGCAACTCGGACGTTACGACGAGGCGCTAACGAGCCACGCCGAAGCTGCACGCGCTCCGGCAGAAACCGCGCAGGGCCTCTACACGCGCGCGGTGGCGTTGCAGCAACTGGGCGAGCATGAGACTGCGTTGCGTGACTACGAGCGTGCTTGCGAGCGCGATCCACATCATGGCGCGGCACGTCGCTCGGAAGCGTACTGCCGGCTGTTGATGGGCGACTTCGAAAAGGGCTGGAAGCAGCACGAAGCGCGCTGGAACGCCACCGATGTACTGCTGAATCGCCGTCACGCCGATCGCCCGTTGTGGCTCGGCGCAGAGCCCGTAGCCGGCAAGACCGTGCTGCTCCACGCAGAGCAGGGTTACGGCGACACGCTGCAGTTTTGCCGCTACGCGAGCCTGGTGCAAGCGCAAGGTGCGACAGTGATTCTCGAAGTACCCGCGGGGCTTGCGCCACTGCTCGGTTCGTTGCATGGCGTGAGCCGGATCGTCAGCGAAGCGGATTCGACGCCAGCTTTCGATCTGCAATGTCCGTTGATGAGCCTGCCGCTTGCCTTTCGTACGACGCTCGACACGGTGCCGGCGGAAACGCCGTATCTACTTGCGGATGCAGAGCGGCGCGAAATATGGGTGCAGCGTGTAGAAGCTATTGCAAAGCCGCGACGGCTGAAAGTCGGGCTCGCATGGTCGGGCAATCCGCGGCACAACAACGACGAGAACCGCTCGCTGCCGTTTGCCGCGCTGGCGCCGTTGCTCGCGCTTGATGCGACGTTTGTGTGTCTGCAGCCGCAGGTGCGGGAGCGCGATCGGGAGGCGCTAGCTGCGAGCGGGGTGGTGAGCTTCGGCGATGTGCTCGCCGATTTCGCGGACACCGCCGCGCTCGTCGAGACGCTCGATCTGGTGATTTCGGTGGACACGTCAGTGGTGCATCTAGCCGGCGCGACCGGCCGGCCAGTGTGGGTGCTGCTGCCGCGTGCGCCGGACTGGCGCTGGTTGCTCGAACGTGAAGACAGCCCGTGGTATCCCACCGCGCGATTGTTCCGGCAGACGCGACCGGGCGACTGGCCGGACGTGATCGGGCGAGTGCGAGACGCGTTGATCGACACGGCGCAGACGCACGGGTATCCCGTGTGAACCCGTGGATTCTGTCAAAAAAGATACGGACCTTTTCGGGCGGTTGGAATGGTCCGTAGCACCCGCCATCGCACTGCCATCGGCGGTGCGTATTTTCTTCTGATTCAGATAGGCCGTCACAGATCGCACCGGCGGCCGGTAATCGGGAATCAGGGAAATCGCGGGTAAGCAGTATTCGCGGCTCCGCGTGAGCGCCATGTCAGGCGCGAACGGCGGGGCCGCCAACTTCTAAGGCTTCGGGGTGGAGAATGGCAGCACGCGCGCGCGCAGTACGACAACAAGATCCCCATGGTTCGCAGTCTGTCCTGAGATCGGACCTGCGGCCGTTGTGCCGCGCGGTTGCCTGGATACTCGCGGTGGGGTTTACGGCACAGGCGCACGCGGCCGGGATCGTGAATCTTGGACAGGCTACGGCGCGTAGCATTTCGGGCGGCGCAGGTGGTGCCGGCGTTGGTGTGCCGAACCTGGGTGTTTCGCCGCAGCAGGCGCTGCAGGCTAGTCAGCCGTCGATTCGTAATCTGGGTACGGCAGCGCAGGCGATTGCCTCGCAGATTGCCGCGCAACAGAGTGCTGCGGCCGCAGCTGCGGCAACGGCGTCGAATGTGCCGAATGGGTTGACGCCGGGTGGGTTGCAGGTGGCGCCGGGGATTACGTTTGAGAATCAGGGCGGTAACCTGGTGAGTCAGAACACAGACCCTACCAAGCCGCTGCTGTGGATCAACGCGTATGGGCCTACGCAGACCGTCTCGAGCAACGGCCATGTCAATGTGAACGTTCAACAGACCGCCCAGAACGCGGTGCTGACATGGCAGACGATGAACGTCGGCCGGCAGACGACGCTCAACTTCGACCAGTCGGCCGGTACGCAAACCAACGGTGCGAATAACTGGGCCGTGCTCAACCGCATCAACGATCCGAGCGGCAGGCCCAGCCAGATTCTCGGCAACATGACGGCGCAAGGCGCAGTCTATGTGATCAACCGCAACGGGATTCTGTTCGGCGCGGGCTCGCAGATCAACGTGCATTCGCTGGTGGCGTCGTCGCTCAGTCTGCTGGATATGAATAACGAGCCGGGACCGCAGAGCGCAGCCGGTATTGCTACCAGCAACCAGTTGTTTTTGAATGTGCTGCCAGGGGCGTCGGGGGGCTCGCTAATCCAGAGGCGGGGAGTTCGAACAACATACCGTCGGCGCCTAATGTGCCGAATGAGATCCTGGGTCTCGGTGCCCAAGCCAAACCACTAGGTCCGTATCAGGCACCCGGCGATATCACGATCCAACCGGGCGCGTCGATTACCACTCACACGAACGGTAACGCCAGCGACGGCGGCTTTGTGATGGTCGCGGCACCCAACGTGACCAACGGCGGCAGCATTACTGCCACGGCCGGTCAGGTTGTGCTGGCTGCGGGTGTCGGTGTGAGTGTCACACCGAATAAAGGTGCGACGAACAATCCGCAGGTGCTGTTGCCCGAACTGAGCGGACAGGTTATCAGCGTACAGAATGGTTCGAACGTCGACATTACCCCTGCGGGTACGCTGACCAATACCGGTATTGTCGAGGCCGCACGCGGCACGGTGAACCTGTTGGGCAGTCGCGTGGGGCAGAACGGCGTGGTGGGCGTGACGACGAGCGTCAATGCGCCGGGCACCATCAATATCTCGACTGTCGACGAGTACGACTCGAATAATCCGCTGCAGCAGACCTACCCAGGTTTCACGACCGTGGTAGGGAACGGACCGGGTGTTGCGATCAATGCGCACCGTGCCGGTCTCCTGACCTTCGGACCCGGCTCGGTGACCGCCGTGATGCCTGACGATGACGGCCAGACGGCGACTTCAACACCCGGCACGGTTTTCACACCCGGTGGCATCACGATGACGGCGGCCTCGGTCTGGTTCCAAGGCGGGTCGCTTGTCGAGGCTCCGGGCTCGAATGTGTCCGTTAACGCGCTGACACAGTCGTTGGCCGGCTATACGACCCCTGTGGGACAAACTGCGGTGCCCGGGCGCATCTACGTGGACGATGGGGCGATCATCGATGTGTCCGGCATCGCGAACACCGAACTGCCTATCGCGCAAACGCTGGTTACGATTCCGCTCATCGGTCAGAACGAGCTTGCCGATTCGCCGCTGCTGCGCAGCGGCTTTTTATTCGGCCTGAAGAACGTCGTGGTCGACAGTACGCTCACCGGTACGAACAGCAACGGTTTGCAGTGGGTTGGCAGCCCGATCCTGAACCTGTCGGGATACGTGAGCCTGATTCCGCGCACGGTCGACCAGCTACTGGTCAATGGCGGCACGATCATACTGTCTGGCAACGAGGTGATGACCGCTAGCGGTTCGACGATGAACCTCAATGGCGGATACGTCCATTACGACGGCGGGATGGTCAACACGACGCGTCTCGTCGATGCGAATGGCGCGATCGTGCCGATCGGTCAGGCGAGCCCATACGACACGTATGTCGGGGTTGCGGGCGAGTTCGTAGAGAACCATCCGCGCTGGCAAGTCACGAAGACCTGGTACAACCCGCTCACGACAGGCGGTGTCTACGAACCGGATTACATCGTTGGCGGCAACGCGGGGACGCTGGATCTGTACGCGACGCAGTCGCTGGTACTCGACGGCACTATTACGGCCGAGGCGTTTGGCGGTTCGAAACAGACGCAGGGCAATAGTCTGCCGACGGGCGGGACCTTCAACCTGGGTTCCGATCCGAAGCTGGCAGCAGGGACTCTGATTAACCTGACGCAAAATAGCCCTGCCGGTGCGCCATCGGGTGAATTCAATCTGGTGGTCCTGCAGGACACCGCGCCGCAACTAGACGATCTGGCGCCGGGCTTTTCGATCGACACCTCACTCAATACGACCGCGCTGAATGCGCTACCGGCGACCGATCCGGACAACATACTGGCCACGATGGTGGTGCCGGTCGATACGCTTAACTCGGGTGGCTTCGCGACGCTCAACGTCACCGGCGACAAATCGCTCAGCAAGGGTTTCGTCGTCGCGGAGGGCACGAAGCTGAACTTGCAACCTGGCGGCTCCGTGACGCTTTCTGCTGCCTTTGGCAGTAGTAGCACGACGATTGCCGGCGAACTGGCGATTCCGTCGGGCAAGGTGGCGATTTCGAGCGGTAGCAACATCACTGTCACGCCGACCGGGCAGATCAATGTTGCCGGCCAGTGGGTGAATAACGACGTGGACGCCGCACCGGGCACGACACCGGGCAACAGCCAGTACGTCAACGGCGGCAGTATTAGCCTGGCCGCTGGCGGGCACCTGGATCTGCAGACAGGTAGCGTGCTCGACGTGTCGAGCGGCGGCGAAATGCAGGCGAACGGTCAGTTGCTGATGAGTAACGGCATCCCCGTCGGCAAGGGCGGTAGCGTGTCGCTCCTGACGTCCGACAACTACCTTCGCCAACTGCCATCCGATCCGTTTCTGTCGATGAATGGCACGATCAGGAGTTTCGGCTTCTCGGGAGGTGGCACGCTGACGCTGGGTGCGGCGGGGTTCCAGATCGGTGGGGACGCGGTTTCGGCGCCTGTGTGGGACGTGGTGCTACCGGCTGATTTTTTTGCGCAGCAGGGCTTCGGCAACTATGTGCTCAACGCACTATATGACTCCACTGTCGCGCCCGGTACAACCGTCTCGCTCACGCAGCAGAACCTGATCCCGAATGCAGTTTCGTTGCAACAGGCGGCGAGCGGTGCAGACTTGACAACAGCCGGCCTGACTAGCGTCGGCACGTTAGACGCATATCACCGGCAACCCACCGGACTGGCGATGACGGGGGGCGCGTACCTTAACGTTATTAACACCTTCAATAACGCGGGCGTATCACCACCGACGAGCATTGCGATACCGCCGAACGACGGCGCCGTCGGAACAGTCAGCGTGGGGCAAGGAGCATCGATCGTGGCAGACGCGGGCGCGAGCATCGGCCTCGGGTCGCCAGTACAGGTGACGGTACTAGGCTCGCTCATTGCGCCGGGCGGCTCGATCGTGCTGAGCGCGGAGGGGGCAACCGGTGCGCGCTACACCGTCCCAGGCCAGGTCACAATTAACGGCGGCTATACCAGTTCGAGCAAGTCCGTATGGCTCGGTTCGAATGCAGTGCTCGATGTTTCCGGTATCGCACTGACCAATCCGCTCGCCGCACCGGTCAAGAGCGGATCGACAACCTTTATACCCGATACCGGTAAGGTGCTGCCGGGCGGATCGGTGACAATCGCCGACGACGCCGGGTATATCGTTGCCCAGGCGGGTTCGAAGATCAACGTGTCCGGTGCGTCGACAAGCTTCGATCAGCTACAGGCCAACGGTACGTATGCGTCGCAGCCCGTATGGAGCGACTCGGGCTCCATTACGCTGGCTGCCTCTAGTGGATTGTTCTTCGACGGCGCCCTGAGCGCCCAGCCCGGGGCAAGTGGTGCGCAAGGAGGCACGCTGACCCTGCTTCCGGTGAGCGGCGCGACGTCGCCATTCCTGCCTGATGGAACGCAGCTTCCTTATTCTTTACCGGGCGCAACGTCGATCGTACTGCAGCAGAGTGGAAACTTCGTGCCGGCGGGACTTGCTCCTGGGCAGAGCATTCTGGCGGCGGCTGGGGTATATAACACCGTTCCCAAGATATCCCAAGACGTCCTCCAACCGACCGGCGTGCTCCAGTTTGCGGCGGACCGCCTGACCGGTTCCGGTATCGGAACGCTGGTGCTGGGCGACAGTACATCGCTTACGCCTGTGCCGGTCGCCTTTGCGGGCGACGTCAACGTCGTGGTGTCGAAGACAGTGCAGATCTACGCAAACCAGATCGTCGCACTCAGCAGCGGTGAGCTTCAGTCGTTGACGAAAGGCGAAGGCAGCAAGGGCAATTACTCGATTCCGACAATCAGCACACTGATGAGCCGTGAAGCGCCGTCGCAGACTAGCGGGCAGTCTGCTCCGCCGCCCATTACGATCGGCTCGACGGTAACCATCGATGCACCGTATGTGGCAGTCGTCGCACCCACGCAGACCGATGTGGCAAAGCTTGGCACCGTTGCCGCGGCGTCGGACGCGACACTGAACGTGAACGCATCGTTCATCGACCTCGAGAACCAGATCCAGATAAACAACTTCGAGCAAACGAATTTCACGAGTAGCGGCGATATCCGCCTGAGTTCAACCAGTCCCGGCAGCAGCGCCATCGCGCTGCAGTCCGGCGAGCTTTACACGCCAGGCAACCTGACGTTCCGGGCCGCGGACCTGTATCCGTCGACTGGCAGCACGTTCATCCTCTCCGCAGTTGGTCCGACAGACCCGACCACGGGAAATCCGACGCCGACCACGATCACGTTCGCTTCGAACGGGACATCCGGCGTGCCGCTGTCGGCGGGCGGGACGCTGCTCGTCGATGCATCGACTATCACGCAAGGCGGTACGGTGCGTGCACCGTCGGGCACACTGGTGTTCGGTGTCGGTGATCCAGGCAATGCCGCTACGCAGACACAGTTCAATGGGCTACCGCTCGTCGCGACCAGTTCGGTAACGTTCGCTGACGGCAGCGTCACGTCGGTATCGAACGGCAATACCATCATTCCCTATGGCACGACGGTCGACGGTGTCGAGTGGCAGTTCAACCCGGTGGCGGGTACTACGCTTCCCGACGTAACCGCGCCGCCGTCGAAGTACATCGGCGTGAACGGCAGCATCGTTGCACTCAACAAGGGCGCGACGATCGACCTGTCCGGAGGCGGCGATCTGCAGGCGGCCGAGTGGGTACCGGGCACCGGGGGCACGCGCGATGTGCTGTCGCAGTACAACGTGAGCTACGCAAGCAATGCGGCAGGTGTGGCGGTACCGGTGAACGTGGGTGCGACGAACGTCTATGCGATCCTGCCGGGCGCGCAGTCGCCGGTCGCGGCGTACGACCCGATGTTTGCGCAGACGCTGCAACCGTCGAACAGCGCGAACGCCACGGTCGGTACGCAGACCACGAGTCTCGGCATCGGCCAGGCTGGCACCGGCGGTGCGATTGGGCAGTCGGTGTATCTGTCGGGCGTGCCGGGGCTGGCTGCAGGCTACTACACGCTGCTGCCTGGGAAGTACGCAACATTGCCCGACGCATATCGCGTGACGGTATCGGGCACGACGGGCACCACGGCTCCGGGCGCGACTCAGGTGCTAGCCGACGGTACGGTAGTGACTTCGGGCTACTTTGCGAATGCGCTCACGGGTAGCCGCAGTGCGACACCAACACTGTTCAACGTGCAGTCGTCGAAAGTCTGGCAACAGTATTCGACCTACACGCTGACCAGTGCCAACAGCTTCTTCCCGGCACTCGCAGCGACTAGCGGCAACGTGGCGCCACCATTACCGGTAGACGGCGGGCAACTCGTGCTCGCGGCGACGAAGGCACTGACGCTCGGCGCAACGCTGAACACGACGGCAGGCGCAGGCGGCGCACCGGCCGAGGTCGATATCGCGTCGCAGGACATCCAGATTACCGGTAACGGCAGCGCGGCGCTGCCTGGTTATCTGCAGATTGGTGCGAGCGATCTCGATTCGCTGAACGCAGGCAGCTTGTTGATCGGTGGCACACGCACGGCAACGACTAGCGGCATCACGATTGCCCCGATTGCCGACAGCGTGGTGGTATCCAACAACGCGAGCAGCGCACTGACCGGACCTGAAATCCTGCTGGTGACGAAAACGGTTCAGGGCAGCACAGACCCGAACGCGACCAACGGCCTGCAAGTCGATTCTGGCGCAACGATCACGGCAAGCGGCAGCTACCCGGCGGCAAAGGACGAGCCTATCGCGATAGCGGGAGACGGCGCACTATTGCGCGTATCGAACGGCGCGATGACGACAGTGACTCGTACCGGCACAAGCGGTACCGGGTTGCTTACTGTGGGTGCCGGCGCAACGCTGACAGGCGGCCAGGCGTTGACGCTCGATTCGTCGGGCAACCTGACGGTGGACCCGACGGCGGTGCTATCTGCGAAGGCCATTACGGTGGATGGCTCAGCGATCACCTTCACTGGCGACACGGGCGCGGCGGCAGTGAATCTGCCGGGCTTCGTGCTCGATGCTGCGGGGGTTGCGCAACTGGCGAGCGCGCAACAGGTCATCCTGCGCAGCGCGGGCGCGATCAACTTTATCGGCAATGTGAATGCGACGTTCGGTAACAGCGTCGATCTGAGCGCGGGCACATTTGCAAGTAGCGGCGGCACTGCGGTGCTCAACGCGCAACAGATCGCGTTCACGAACGAGACCGGTGCGACGTCAGCAACCACAACGCCTGGCGCAGGCACGTTGACGGTCAATGGGAAGGAAATCGACTTCGGCACAGGCAACAAGAATCTGAGCGGGTTCGGCTCGGTGACGATGAATGCGACGGGTGGCATCGTCGGGCAGAACACCGGCACGTTTGACTTCGGCGCGCTGCCGGTCACGCTCAACGCACCGCTGTATCTCGCCGATACGAGTTCGGCATCAACGGTGAAGACAACGGGTCTGCTGAACTTGAACAACGCAGCAGGCACGGCGTTCGCCCGCTCGCCGGTGGGCGGGGCGTGGAGCTTTATCGGCGGCACGATTGCCGATAACGGTGCGACGATTGACGCGCCGGCCGGCAACGTGAGCATGGAAGCGACGACCGGGAATCTGACGATCGGCAGTGGGGCGACGGTGAGTTCGGTGGGTGTTTCGAAGCAGTTCTTCGACACGACGCAGTACGCACCGGCTGGTGCGATCACGTTGACTGCGGATGCAGGTTCGGTCGACGTGCAGGTGGGCTCGACACTGAATTTTTCGGGCGCATCCGGTGGCGGAGCAGCGGGCAGCCTGACGCTGTCAGCGCCGCAACAAGTGGTGAACCTGAACGGCGCACTCAAGGGCGGAGCGGCGAGCGGCAATGCGGGTGGCTCGTTCTCGCTCAATACCGGCGGCGCGGCGAATCTGGATAGCCTCGCGCAGACGCTTGCGTCGAGTGGCGTGAATCAGTCGGTCACCGTGCATACGAAGTCGGGCAATCTGACGCTGTCGCCGGGTAATACGTTGACGGCACAGACAGTGTCGCTGACAGCCGATGGCGGTGCGGGCAACGCATCGGACACGGCCAACGGCAACGTCAACATTCTGGGCATCGTCGACGCGTCGGGCGCAGCAGGCGGCGAGATCGATCTGTATGGTCGCAGCGGCGTGGACGTAGAAGGCAAACTACTCGCAAGAGCGACGAATACGAGCCAACGGGGCGGCAAGGTCGACATCGGGACAAGCGCGGTTTTCGACCCGAGCGCGCCCGGTAGTTCGTATAACGCCACGTATGGTTACGAAAATGTCGGCATAGAGAACTCAGGCAAGATTCTGTTGGGGGGGAGTGCGACGATCGACGTGTCGGGCGGTACAACGGGCGGACCGCTGGACGGTACTGTAAATTTCCGGGCGCCACTGCTGAAGGACGGAACCGTCAACGTGATGTTGACTCCTCCGACGAAGACGGAGGACGGCATAAAAGGTTCACGTGCGACCACGGTCGAAGCGTATGCAGTCTGGAGCACGACCGACGCGACGAGCGGTGCACAGCACTTCGACGCGTCTATCGATCCGGCGGGCTGGTATGACGACAGCGGCCATCTGCTTGCTGGGACCTTTACGGTTCCTGGTACCACATCGACGAAATTTACCTACACGCCAAATGGGGCTGCTGACGGTGGCGGGACATTGACGAACACCACCACCGGTGTTTCCGCAGCAGTGACGGAGAGCCAGCTCAAGAACGGGATCTCCGCCGATGGTTTCGCGGGGCTGACCGGCGACTATTTCGCCGCGACTACGCCCAATGCAGACCACACTGCGTTCTACGGATACCTCGCGCCGGTGACCACGACAGACAGCAACGGAAACACCACGACGGTTACACCACCCGGAACCCTGATGGGATTCGTGCAAAAAGGCGTGAGCAGCGTTGCAAATCAGTTCGTCGGCGCACAGGTAGCGAACTTCAATGTCGTACCGGGGATCGAGCTCGACAATCCGTCCATGTCGATCAACAGCGGCAATATCTCCGTGCTGTCGAACTGGAATCTCGGTGCTGGATCGGCGAACAATAGTGGAACGATCACGCCAGATTTTCGCTATCAGAACACGATAGCTCCCACACTGACGTTCCGTGCGGCGAACAACTTCGTCGCGTACGCGAGCATTACAGACGGGTTTTTCCAGAATCAGGTTGCGACGATTCTGGGGGCGACGGGCACCGGCGCGGCCACGGGGACGTATGCAGCGGCCGAGCAGCAGTTCGAACAACTCGTTGCGCTCGACGATCCCACGCAGATTACCCTGATTCTTACCAACAACAACACGACTACACTAGCGTCGCTCGATCCGGACTCGGTGTTGAGTGCCCCACTGAAAGGCCAGGTTGCAGGCTACTACACGGCGTATGCTTCTTATGCTGGCGCGTGGCAACAGGATGTAGAGAGCTGGAAATCTCCGTCCAGACTCGGGCTCCTTCTGCCTGCAACGCCGTCGGTCAAACCTGCGCCCGATGCGTCGGACGTTGCGTCGTACCCCACGTACTCCGCTTATCTCAGCGGCTATTCGACCTACATTTTCGGCTATAACCTGGCAACCGTGACGCTATTCGGCACACCGACGCCAATAACGCCTCCTGCGGCTCCGCTACCCACCAATGACGCTGAAAAAGCCGCCAAAGAGGCGGCCGCCTACTTGTCCGAGTACGCCAGCTACATCTCCGCGTACCAGCAGACGTATCTGGGAAAGCTTGGCGTGAAAAGTGCGCGTGCACCGAGAAACTCAGTCAACCTCTCCTACGCACCGATCGTGCCTGTTTCGATACCGGACACAGGCGCGGTCAACATCGGCACACTACCGGGTAATGCCGCAGCCAATGTCGCGACTGCGAACAACCCCTTACCCATCGCTTATGCGGCACTACTGGGGGGGCAGAGTTCGTCATACCGTATCGTGTCCGGCGCGGACCTCGACAGTGCCAATCCGTTGGCACTCGAACCGGTTGCGGCTTTCAGCAATATCGATGTGGCTTCGGGCCCCGCGGGCAGCGTTACGCTCAGCGGTCACACCTCGTATATCGACTCCAACGGACAGACCCTCGTTCAGCCTGTGACGATTCGTACCGGCACAGGGTCCATTGACGTCGCTGCGGCTGTTGACATTTCGTTGTACGACAAAAGCATCGACAGCAGTGCGACTGACGCAATCGTGCCAGGCGTTATCTATGCCGGTGGTGCACCGACGCAAGGTCTGGGACTGGCTACCGCGATTGTGAGCGGCGGATCGGGGCACACCGATATACTTGTTACGCCGAGCGTCAATCCGGATTCGGCGGGTGACGTGACAGTGCAGGCACAGAGAGACATCACAGGTCTCGAATACACGACGGACACCACTGGGGCTCAGACCGGTCAGGTGGGAGCCAATACAAGCCAGTTCTGGTGGCAGTGGATGGAGGTTACGGCGAACCCGACGAGCAATGCAGGCACTTTTGTGCCGTTGACCCGTTCGTCGATCGATTTCGGCGCATTCGACCAAGGCATCATGAGCGTTGGCGGCAATGTGTCGATCAGTGCGGGCGGCAACATTTCCGATCTGGCGGCCTCATCTCCAACGACATGGTACCTGGACAGTAACAACAACCCGGTGACCGTCGGCGGCGGCAATCTGAGCGTGCGGGCAGGCGGCGATATCCTGAGCGGCGACTACTTCGTTGCGAGGGGAACTGGAACGATTACGGCAGGTGGCCAGATCGGCTCGGACTTCAGTGTGCCATCGCCGCAGGTGGGACCACCGGTCGTGGTCGCTACGTTGCTGGCGACGCAGGACGGCGTGCTGAATGTCAATGCGCGTCAGGGTGCAAACATTGGTGGCGTGTTCGATCCGTCGTATGTGCAAAGTAACCCGCTGTTACTTGTCTACCGCCAGTATGCTGATGGGCAAGGGTATTCGCAGACATCCGCAGTGAACGTTTCATCGACGACCGGCGAAGTGGTGCTCGGGTCGCTAGGCGCGATCAGCCTGATCGGTGGGGGCGCTACCGGCACAACGCCGGGGACCGGCGATCTTTCGTTTATCTTGCCCGCAACGGTCAATGTGACGGCGTTCACGGGCGGGATCAGCATAGACGCCAGTGGCGAACTCTATCCTTCGGCATCCGGTAACCTGAACCTGATCGCGGGTCAATCGATCGATTTCTCGAGTCTCAACGGACTCGCCAACAGCACGGGGTCAGGCAGCGGCGCACTGCCGGTATTCGGAATGCTCGATGAGGATCCTTCGGCGATGCCGTCGCCGACCAGTCCCCAAGCCAGTGTTCCCCTTGCAACTGAGAAAACTTTGGCCGCCCATGACGCGAGCGCGCTACATGCCGACGACACGACGCCAGTACGCATTTACAGCCTGAACGGCAGCATCACTAACGGGATCCTGGAGGCGGGTGGTGGTCGTGCAGGTCTCTACAAAGATTATGTAACCCTTGCCATCGACAAGCCGGCGTTGATTCAAGCAGGACAGGACATCGTCAATCTGGCATTCCAGGGACAGAATCTACGCCAGTCGGACATTACGCGTATCGTGGCGGGGCGCGATATCTACGACGCCACGTTTGATACCGCTACCGGCACCGAAGTCGTCACGCCCGCACTGATCCTTGGCGGTCCCGGTACCTTCGATATCGAGGCTGGCAGGAACATCGGTCCGCTGACAACCGCTGCTCAGGCCAGCGGTGCTCCATCGGGTATAGACGCAGTCGGTAACGCGAATAATCCCAACCTCCCGCACGAGAGTGCGGACATCAATGTGCTGTTCGGCGTGGGGCCCGGTGTCGACGTCGCGGCGTTTGTCTCGACGTACGTCGATCCCGCTAGTTCGGTTACCGGTGTGCCGAGTGCGACGAACGCACTGATCACATTCATGCAGCAGTACGCGGCCGGCCAGACGGTCGACACGGGCCTTACCAACAGTCAGCCGGCCGTCCAGCCGCTCACAGCGGCCGACGCATGGTCGAAGTTCAAGGCGTTGCCACAATATGTGCAGCAGCTCTTTGCGGAACAGGTGTTGTTCAGCGTATTGACGCAGGTCGGCCAGGACTACAACAACCAGGCCAGCAAGTACTACCAGCAATATGCTCGCGGGTACGACGCAATCAACACACTGTTCCCTGCTTCGCTCGGCTACACGGCGAACAACCTGAGCGGGGGTAGCAATGGCGCGAACAAACCGGTCAGCACCGGCAACCTCGACATGCGCAGCACGACGATTCAGACGCAGCAGGGCGGCAACATTTCGATTCTCGGGCCAGGTGGCGAAGCACTCGTGGGTAGCACCACAGCGCCGCCGCAGGTTGTCGACAACACCGGCAAGGTTATAGCCGGCCCCAGTTCGATGGGTATCCTGACGCTCGAGCAGGGCAACATCAACATCTTTACCGACCAGAGCGTGCAGCTCGCACAGAGCCGGATCTTTACCGAACAGGGCGGCAACCTGACGATCTGGAGTTCAAACGGTGACATCAACGCAGGGAAGGGTGCCAAGACGTCCGCCGATACGCCGGCACCGCAGTACGTGTGCGATGCAAACCACTACTGCACAGTGGATGCGCGAGGGGAAGTGACAGGTGCTGGCATCGCGACACTGCAGTCGGTGCCGGGTACACCGCCGGGTAACGCGAATCTGATAGCACCGCGCGGCACCGTGGATGCAGGCGACGCCGGCATTCGCGTATCGGGCAACCTCAATGTGGCCGCGTTGCATGTGGCGAACGTCGACAACATTCAGGTCCAGGGCGCGTCGACAGGCATACCAGTGGTGCAGGCAGTGAACACCGGCGCGTTGACAGCGGCGAGTTCGGCGGCGTCGGCAGCGAGCCAGATGGCACAGGACATCGTGAAGAACAGCGCATCGGGCGTCGGACAGCGGCGGTGGACAATCTCCGTGCAGGTAGAGGGTTTTGGTGACTCGAACGACGACAACGCAAAGAAACGCAAGCGTGAGCAGGTTGGCTACGATTCGTCCAGTGCGGTGTCCATCCTGGGTTTCGGTCAGGTTGCGCCGAACCGGCAAGCCGTTTTGAGCAGCAGCGAGCGTGAGCGGCTGGGTAAGATCTGATCAAAAAACCGCGACCTGATCCTGCGGGTCGCGGCGATATAGATGTGCGTCGCCAATGATCGAGGGAGATCAGCGGCCAGCGAAGCCACCCGCAACACCACAGAGTTGCGAATCATCGATGTCGAGGGCGTCATTGCTCGTGTTGCTCAGGAAGTTCTCGACGATCGCCGTCTGGAAGCTCGATGAAACGGCGTTGAAGCCGTTGCCCCGTACGATTGATGCGAAGCTGGCGTTTGTATAGTGGTCGGTCAGGAAATCCAAAACGGCCTTTGAAACATCCGGGTTGGCATAGCATTGGCTGAGGATGATCTGACTCGTCCCCGAAACAGGGTAACCGGACGCAGGATTGGCGAGGCTCGTATAAGCAGCGCCAGAGACCGGCACCCACTGGGTCGGATCGGCAACGGCAGTCGCGGTGGACGGCGGAGCGATCGAGCCCAGCGCGGTCGTCGCGTTCCCTGCCGTCGGCGCGTAGTACGTGCTGTTCTTCGAGTTACACGGATGGAAGAACGACGGCGTGTTGCTCAGGAACGCGTTCTGGCCAGCGCCGGAGTCAACCGATTAATAGTGAACGTTGCTTCGCTGGTGCCGAACAGACCGATTTCGGTGGTCGTGCTGCTGATGTTGCCGAGCATCGGTGCAACGATCGACGAACCGCCGCCTTGCACGAGAGGCCCTGCGGCCGTCGCAGCCGATGCGCCGATAGTCGAGATGGTGAGAGCCAGGACCTGACAGATTTAGCGCTTGCTGGATTTCATTAGAATTTCCTTGAATGAAAACAGTCGCTCAAAAAAACCGCGCCCCGATCTTCCGGGGCGCGGCGATACAGATTTGTGCTGTCTGCGGTTGAGGCAGATTAACGGCCGGGGTAGAGGTTCGCAGTACCGCAGAGTTGCGAGTCGCCGATATCGAGCGAGTTGCCGCTCGTGTTGCTCAGGAAGTTCGCGACGATTGCCGTCTGGAAGTTCGACGGGACGGTGTTGAAGCCGTTGCCCTGCACGATCGATGCAAAGCTGGCGCTCGTGTAGTGGTCGGTCAGGAAGTCGACCACGGCCTTCGAAACAGCTGAGCTGGCGTAGCACTGGCTGACGATGATCTGGCTCGTACCCGAAACCGGGTAGCCGGATGCCGGGTTGGCGAGGCTCGCGTAAGCCGTGCCGGAGACTGGTACCCACTGGGTCGGATCGGCAGCAGCAGCAGCGGTCGACGGCGGAGCGATCGAGCCAAGCGCAGTCGTCGCGTTTGCCGCCGTCGGCGCGTAGTACGTGCTGTTCTTCGAGTTAAACAGGCTGGCTACAGCAAGCGCCGGCGATGCAGTCGAGCTCGACGGTGCGAGGAACGTGTTCGCATAGTCCGGGCTCAGGTAGGCAGCAGCGGCCGGGGCACCTGACGAGCTTTGCAGCGCGAGCAGAGCCGTGCGGACACCACCACTACCCGTTGCGCCCACGAAGTTTGACGGCACGCCCGACGGGAATGCGGTCGTGTTGGCGAACGTCAGTGAATCGACGAACGTGACACCGGTGGCTGTGTTCGTCGAGTTGCAGACGTTTGTATTTGCCAGATGGCGCGTCAGGAGTTCGCTCGTGCCGCTGCTGTCAGCGCGGTAGACCACCGTAATCGGCTTGCTAGTCGTGCTGTAGGCAGAGCCGGTTTCGGGATTGATGACGGCATTCCAATCCTTGATCTTGCCCGAGAAGATACCGCACAGATCATTGTCATTCAGCGAGATGCTGTGTGCCTGGCCCGGGGTCGTTTGCGGCGTGGCCGTGCTGGTGACAGCCGGCGCATTGATCACCGGAATCGTGATCGCCGTGACGATGTACGGAATCTCGATCACCGGACCATCGGTGGTGCCGAGAGTGCTGTTGTTATAGTTCGTGACCTGTGCCGTCGTAAGCGCAGCATCGCTGTTCGCGAAGTCGACCGTGCCTGTGACACCCGTACCGAAGAACGACGGTGCGTTGCTCAGGAATGCATTCTGACCGGCGCCGGAGCCGACCGAGTAGTACGTGAACGTTGCTTCGCTGGTGCCGAACAGGCCGATTTCAGTTGCCGTGTTGCTGATGTTGCCGAGAGTCGGTGCGACGAGCGACGAACCGCCGCCTTGCACGAGCGGGCCGGCAGCCATTGCGGCCGATGCGCTGATACTCGAGATGGCGAGAGCCAGAACCTGGCAGATCTTGCGCTTGCTGGATTTCATTAGAATGTCCTTAAACGAAGATAAAGGGAAAATCTGTTACCTGTAGCTGCGACCGGATGCTGGTTTGGCCGCCGGATTACTTTAGGTGAGAATTGGAAAGAAATTATGAAGTTTTCGTATCGAATGCTACGGAACATTTTTGTGATTTTATTTAAGTTCGTATGCTGAAACGATGATCGATGTATGAAAACGATATCGGTGTGAATTGATGGGAGCGCATCAACCTGCGCTGGAGCGCCGCGCCAGTAAGGACGGTGGAAAGGCCGCCATCGGGAAGCGTCGCACCTGGTGCGACCCGGACTGCATTTGTGCGGCAATTTGATGGCAAATGCTACGAACCATTCCTGTCATATGCCAAAGACGTTACCGTCCCGCAGCCGGCTTGCTTACTCCCAATAGCCAGGATTGAATGAATAACGCCAGGTGAATACCATCGGCGAAGATGTTTATATCTGAATATTCATGTGGTTGAATAAAGAATGCACGAATTGAATTCGCAGGCCGCCTGAAGAAATATCGCAGAACTTCTGATATGCAATGGATGCTGAAGCCTTGGGGGAGACGGCTCGAAGCCGCGACCCGAACTTCCGGGCCGCAGCGATACCTACGTGCGTTGTTTACGATCGCGACAAATTAACGGCCGCTGTACACAGGACCACAGAGTTGCGAATCACCGATATCGAGCGAGTTACCGCTCGTGTTGCTCAGGAAGTTCGCGACGATTGCCGACTGGAAGTTCGACGGAACGGTGTTGAAGCCATTGCCATGCACGATCGACGCGAAGCTGGCGCTCGTGTAGTGGTCAGTGAGGAAGTCGACAATAGGCTTCGAAACGGTCGAACTCTTGTAGCACTGGCTGAGGATGATCTGGCTCGTACCCGACACCGGGTAGCCAGATGCCGGGTTGGCGAGGCTCGTGTAAGTCGTGCCAGAGACCGGTACCCACTGGGTCGGATCAGCGGCGGCAGTCGCGGTGGACGGCGGAGCGATCGAGCCCAGCGCGGTCGTCGCGTTGGCCGCCGTCGGCGCGTAGTACGTGCTGTTCTTCGAGTTAAACAGGCTGGCCACAGCAAGCGCTGGCGATGCAGTCGAGCTTGACGGTGCGAGGAACGTGTTCGCATAGTCCGGGCTCAGGTAGGCAGCAGCGGCTGGGGCGCCTGACGAGCTTTGCAGCGTGAGCAGAGCCGTGCGGACCCCGCTGCTACCCGTTGCACCGACGAAGTTTGACGGCACGCCCGACGGGAACGCGGTCGTGTTGGCGAACGTCAGTGAATCGACGAACGTGACGCCAGTGGCCGTGTTCGCCGTCGTGCAGACCGCGTGCAGATGGCGCGTCAGGAGTTCGCTCGTGCCACTGCTGTCAGCCCGATAGACGACGGTAATCGATTTGGGCGTCGTGGTGTACACAGAGCCGGTTTGGGGGTTGATGACAGCGTCCCAGTTCGTGATCTTGCCTGAGAAGATCCCGCACAGGTCATTGTCATTCAGCGAAATGCTGTGCGTCTGGCCCGGCGTCGTTTGCGGCGTGGTCGTACTCGTGACAGCCGGCGCGTTGATTACCGGAATCGTGATCGCCGTGACGATGTACGGAATCTCGATCACCGGACCGTCGGCGGCGCCGAGAGCGCTGTTGTTATAGTTCGTGACTTGTGCCGTCGTAAGTGCGGCATCGCTGTTCGCGAAGTCGACCGTACCCGTGACGGTTGTACCGAAGAACGACGGCGCATTGCTGAGGAACGCGTTCTGGCCGGCGCCGGAGCCGACCGAGAAGTACGTGAATGACGCTTCGCTGGTGCCGAACAGGCCGATTTCGGTGCCTGTCTTGCCGATGGCGCCAATCGTCGGTGCAACGAGCGACGAACCGCCACCTTGCACGTTTGGACCTGCAGCCATCGCCGCCGACGCCCCAATACTCGAGATAGTAAGAGCCAGAACCTGACAGATCTTGCGCTTGCTGGATTTCATGAGAATGTCCTTAAACGAAGATAAATGGGAATTCTGTTGCCTGTAGCGCGGCGACCGGATACCTGGCCAACCGCTGAATTACTCTAGGTGAGATTTGGAAAGGGATTATGAATTTTTAATAGCAATGAATCGGAACATTTTGGCACTTCGATTTTAATCAGTGTTCAGTGGCGGTAATCGTTGCGGGTTGATAAATTTCAAAATGAAAGAAAGGCAAACCCTGTATGGACAAGCGCCGCCACCAGCAAGGAAAGTAGCTGGAATTCGACGTGTGCGTAATTTTCAGAATTTCACTCCAGAGTCAATTTGATGGCAAATGTTACGGACCATTTCTATCGAGCTGTGATAATCGCAATCATTCTTGAATTAACCAGCCCATTCTCAAGAGGTGGATCGATCGATTAGAAAATCGCGAATATAGATATGTAGATGTTTAAACATGCAACCGTTGCATCTGATTGAATAAAACAACCGCAATTTTCAATTTACTGAACACCCGCAAAAAATGTTACTCAACATCCGTCACAATTCTGATCCACTTCGCTGCTTAGTCTTGCCCCACCGCTAGAACGCTAAAACCCAAGTGACCCACGTGACGGGAGGCTAAAGATGTCGGCGTTTCGCTACGAAGCAGTCAACCCCACGGGCAAGATGCTAAGAGGCGTGCTCGAGGCCGACAGCGCGCGCGCTGGTCGCGGCCAGTTGCGCGCGCAAGGATTGACACCGATCGTCGTCGAGCTAGCTGCATCGCGCCTGCACGGCGAGCGCAGCCAGCGTCTGGCGCTCGGCAAGAAACTCTCGCAGCGTGAACAGGCCATCGTCACGCGACAACTGGCAAGCCTGCTAATCGCAGGTCTACCGCTAGACGAAGCGCTTTCAGTGCTGAGCGACCAGGCGGAACGCGACTATATCCGCGAGCTGATGGCCTCGATTCGAGCGGAAGTAGTAGGCGGCCATTCGTTCGCGAACGCACTGGCGCAACATCCACGCGATTTCCCCGACATCTACCGTGCGCTCGTCGCAGCGGGCGAGCACACCGGCAAGCTCGGTCTCGTGCTGTCGCGACTCGCAGACTACATCGAACAGAGCAACGCACTGAGGCAGAAGATCCTGCTCGCGTTCACCTATCCCGCGGTCGTCACGATGATCGCGTTCGGCATTGTCACGTTCCTGCTCAGCTACGTGGTGCCGCAAGTCGCGAACGTGTTCACGAGCACGAAGCAGCAGTTACCGCTCCTCACAGTGATGATGCTTGCGCTGTCGGGTTTCGTGCGGCACTGGTGGTGGGCGGCGCTCGCAGGTGCCGCGATGACAGCATGGATGGTGCGCAAGATACTGTCACAACCACGCCCGCGGCTAGTATTCGACCAGTGGCTGCTCACCGCACCACTCGCGGGCAAAATCGTCCGCGGCTACAACACGGTGCGCTTCGCAAGCACACTCGGCATCCTGACCGCAGCCGGCGTACCGATCCTGCGCGCGTTGCAAGCCGCAGGCGAAACGCTAAGCAACCGCGCAATGAGCGGCAACATCGACGATGCAATCGTGCGAGTTCGCGAAGGCACGTCGCTCTCTCGCGCACTCGGCCATACGAAAACGTTTCCGCCAGTACTCGTACACCTGATCCGCTCAGGCGAAGCAACCGGCGACGTAACAACGATGCTCGACCGCGCCTCCGACGGCGAATCACGCGAACTCGAACGCCGCACGATGTTCCTCACGAGCCTGCTAGAGCCGCTACTCATCCTCGCAATGGGCGGCGTAGTTCTCGTGATCGTGCTCGCAGTGATGATGCCGATCATCGAACTCAACAGCATGGTCCAGTGATGCAAAACCCAACGCCCAAAAGCGCGAGGACCCGGCGCAACCAGCAATCCGGCTTCACGCTACTGGAAATGATGGTGGTGCTCCTGATCGTGGGCATGCTCATCGCCGTCGTCACGCTGATGCCGTCGAGAAACCGCCGCACCGATCTCACCGAAGAAGCGCAGCGCCTCGCCAGCCTGCTCGAGTCGGCCGGCGACGAAGCCCAGGTCCGCTCGGCGCCGGTCTCCTGGCAACCGATGGGCGGCGGTTACCGTTTCGCCCAGCGCGCCGAAGACGGCAAATGGCAACCGATGACCGACGACCTTTTCAAACCGCATCGCTGGGGCGCCGAAGTAACGGCCGTATCGATCCGCTACACGGACGGCGCGGCAGTCTCACGCGTAGTACTCGGCACGGAGAGCATGGAAGTGCCGGTCACGATCGCATTGTCGTCGGGCACAACGCGGGTGCTTGTAGTCGGCACAGGCATCGGTAATTTCATCGTACGAACGCCATAACACAGCGCAAGCACCAGCAGCATCTACCGTTTTTTAAAGCACCTCCTCGCCTCTACGTCACTAGGCTGTCACAGTCTTTTCCTATTGTTGGACGTTCGCTTCTGACTGGCGCCATTTCACCGGGGCGGTGCCATCCGGCAGGGCGTGGCCTCGCAGCCTCACTATCCGACGATTGACTCATGAGACGTTCATGGACGCCGAACGGCGTCCTGGCGCTAATCGCATGCCTGTTGTTTACCGTCTTGACCACACGCTGCGCCGAAGCACAGGAAGGGGAGCGGGACAGTCATCCGTCCGCGGTGCATTTCGATCTGCCCGCCCAACCTCTGGCTCAGGCATTGCAGGCTTTCGCGCACCTGACGGAACTGGTTGTGCTCGCACCTACTCCGTTGCTGGAAGGGCGCACGAGTGCCGCGGTGAGCGGCGACTTCACGCCGCGCGATGCACTGGAGCAGATGCTGGTGAGTACGGGACTGCACGCGGAATTCATGGGTCCGGACGAGGCGATCATCGCGATGCAGCCGGCCGAACCGGCAGCACCAGTAGCCGACAGCGCGGCGGCGAGCGCCGTGCAACCGGACGACGGGATCGGCGCGAACGAGGAACAAAGGAATTACGCGGGACTGCTGCAGGCGCGTCTAACCGATGCGTTGTGCGCGCAGCCAGCGGCTGTGCCGGGCAACTATCGGCTCATTGCACAGCTACGTATTGACAACAGGGGGGCGGTGGTGGCGGTCAATATGGTGGCATCGAGTGGCCTTGCGTCTCGCGACGCTGTAATCGTGCGTGCCATGCGCGCGCTGAAACTCGATTCGGCGCCGCCGCGCGATTTGCCGCAGCCCGTCACGATCTGGCTGCGTCCGGTGGATGGCCGCGTGCATATCCGTTGTCCACAAACCGGCGCGGGGAACTAGCCGGTCATGTCCGATACCAGTCGTTCCCAGCTCAGGCATATCCTGGCGTCGCGCTACACGTACCTGGTCCGGCGGCTCGAACGCGTGACCGGGTCGAAGGACGGTGCCGCCGACGCGCTGCACGAAACATGGCTGCGTCTGGAAAGCGCGAACGTTTCCACGCAGGTGGCGAACGCCGACGCGTATATTCTCGGCATGGCGAACAACGTCGCCATCGATCAGCATCGCCGCGAGCGACGTCATACGCACGAAGACGATGCCGACCCGCAGTTCGAACAGCACGACGAACTGGCCGATCCCGAGCGCATCGTGGCCGCGCGACGCAAGGTGGACGATCTGAAGGAAGTGCTGCGTGGCCTGACGCCGCGCCGTCGGGCGATTCTGCTTGCCGCGCGCGTGGACGGGCAGTTGAATCGCGAGATTGCCGAGCGTTTCGGCATTTCGCTGCGTCTCGTGGAAAGCGAGCTCAGTGCTGCGATGAAGTATTGTCTGCAGCGTATGCAGGACCCGGGCGAGTCGTTCCCGGATTCGAGAAGCGGACCACGCAAATTTTGAGCATCTGATGATGAGGAAAGCCGAGGTCGATTCTGCAGCCAGCCACGCGCTCGATGAAGGGAGCGCGTGGCTGTTGCGCTTGCGCTCGGAAAAGAATGTGAGCCCTGCGGATGCCGCGGCCTTCCAGCAATGGTGTGTCGAGCATCCGCAGGCAGCAGGTTTGCTGCGCGATACATGGGGTGCGTTGGGCACCGCCGCGGCGGAAGTGGCGCGCGAGGAGCGCGCTGCGGGCACCGCATGGACGGGCGAGCCGAGCCGCACCGTCGCGATCCGTACCGGCCGGCGCGCATTCGTCGGCTTCGCCGTTGCAGCCGGCGCATCGTGGCTCGCGCTTCGTCCGCCGATGAACCTGTGGCCAGCGGTGACCGATCTCTCGTCGGACTACCGGACGGGCACCGGCGAGCAGCGTCGTGTGACATTGTCTGAGCGCGTGACGGTCGAGATGAACACGCAGACGCGACTGGACGTTCTGCCCGTGAGCACCGCCACACGCGGCGTAGAACTGCTGGCCGGCGAAGCGGAAATCAATGCGGTCGCTGCGTCGCCGACGCGGGCCGAACCCGCGCGGCTCGTCACCGTCGTCGCGGGACCGGGCCGGATGCAGGCGCAGGTCGCACGCTTTAACGTACGGCGCACAGGCGATGAGGTTTGCGTCACCTGCATTTCGGGTTCGGTTGCGCTCGATCATCCGCGCGGACGTGTGATGCTCGCCGCCGACGAGCAGGTGGTCTACGACGATCGCGCGGTACGGCCCGTGTCGCGCGTCGATCCCGGCGCCGTGATTGCGTGGCGTCGCGGTGTGCTCGTGTTCAACGGCGTGCCGGTTTCCGAGGTCGTCGACGAGATCAATCGCTACCGGTCGGGGAAGGTCATCCTTCGAAACGCCGCGCTTGGCGAGAATCGTCTGCAGGCGCAGTTCCCGATCACGCGGCTCGACGATGTGATCGACATGCTCGGCCGGCTCTACGGTGCGCATGTGACGAAGTTGCCCGGAAAGATTGTCTTGCTGAGCTAACTCGCTTTCAATGGCGGTGACGCTGGCGTTATACCAGCCGCATACTCATCGCCTTACCCATCGGCGATTTCAGCCGATCCGGGCTACGGCAAAGATTTCATCGATCACAGCACTTGCCGCTGCTGCGTCGTTATATCTGCGGGTTACGCCCGTTCCATACGACTTGTATACGAGAGCCGACGATGTTGTCGCTACGATATGCGGCCGGCATAAGCCACGTTCGCAGATGTGCACGGCAATGCACAGCATGGCGACGTCGTGGATTCGCTACGGGATGCGAGGGCGTCCGTTGCTCCAGACGGAGGCGTAATGACGACGAAAGCTTCACGGCCTGGGCCGGCCTGCTTCGACGCGCAGTCGACCGTCGAGGACATCCGCGCGGAAACACGCGAGGAGATTCGCGAGAGCGCCATCCGCTGGCTGCTCTGGTTGCGTTCAGGTAACGCAGGCGAAGCCGACTTCAAGGCGTTTCGGAAATGGCGAACACAAAACGCGGAGCACGCGCGGGCGGCACACGAAGTTGCGTGGGTCTGGCGCATGCTCGGGTTGCTCGCCCGCAAGGAGCGCAGCGCGCGTGACGAAAGATCCTCCCGCACGTATTCACATCCACCCGCCGACGAAAAACCACGTGTATGTTCGCGCTCGCCACGCGAGGGCCGGGTGCGCTCGTATTGAACGGTCGGTGGGCGACCCGCGACCCGCACCGCCTTGGCACGCGCCGCACCAACTCGTCAAAACAAACATCGAAACAAACGTCGAAAGAAAATATGCGGGTTAAGCGTGGTCGCTACGACCTAGTTTATGTGAGACGAATTTGTGTGGCGTCGCTTGCGGGCCGGATCGTACGCGGTGTCCGGCACTTTTAAGCTGGCGTTATCAGGAGCGGGATTCCGTCCGGGCACTCGCGCGGGCAGCGTTCCAGGTCGCGTCAAGCGGATCGTCGGTACTGTGGTAGGGCTCGAGCAGAAACGGAAAACGCTCGACGAACGATGCGGTTTTTCGCAAGGCAACGATATGGTTGACCGTCCATTGCAGCAAATCGCTTCCTTGCCGGATCTGCTCCGCGCTCCAGTTGGGCATCGTGGCAAACAGTTCGGCAAAGCTGCTCCAGCGCGACGCACGGTCATTGCTAGCCGGCTTGAGATAGGTATTCATGCAGATGTCGTCGCTATCGGTCATGACGCCGACGAACAATCCATTCAGGCCCGGCACACCAACCTGTTGCCATTTCTCGGCAAGCGCGAGCGGGCGCATCACGCGGGCCAGCACGAATGCCACGCTGGTTTCGTGTCCGATCTCATCAACCGACATCACGCCATTGCGTTGCATGCATCGCGCGACGGCATGCGGTTTGATCACGCTGCACGCGAAGCTGCGCAATACGAGTTCCGGCACGGTGACCTGCAACTGGAATTCGCGCAGTCCGTGTTCGGCGCTCATCGTCGAAAAGTTCACGAACAAACCTTCAATCTGGCCGAGCACGCCGACATAGGGATCGATGCCGAGCCGCGCGAGCTTCGGCGCGACCTGCCGCTCGAGCAGCCGCAGCAGGTTGCGCCGGTTGCGCGTGCCGGTGAAGTTGTCGAGACACGTCGTGATGATCGCGCTGACTTCTCCGCGACGCTCTTCAGAAAACATCCGGGGAGACCGGTTCAGGTCGAACCTGGCGCGGCCGCGGGCCACGCGTGCATCTACGAACATGCAGGGTCCTTAGTGGGCTCGAACTGGCTGGGGCGAGGATAGCACGCAGCAAAACGAACAGCGTGACGACATAAAGCGAGGACGGGTGACGTACAGGCAAAACACAGGCGGGGCAGGGATAGTCGCGGCGATTCTGCCGCAAAGCGGCGTAACCTGGGGGATCCGTGGAAACGCTTTGCCAAACAGCGACGAGGCAATCACGTGATACGCACAATTATGGAACGATTTGTCGAGCATAGCCCGATGGCAGTCATGGCCAGGCTCGTCATGCAATGCGGGCTGCACGCGGAGTGGCTGGACGATTCGTTTGAAAGAGGCGAGGAACAGGACTGCGAGGCGACGCGCGAGCAGCTTTTCTCGATGACGGCGAAGGCGATGGTTGCGATCGCAACGCCTGCGCAGCGCACGCATCATTTGCCCGCGGGCACATCCACCGAGTTCGGCGCGCTCGTCACGTCGCTGCACGACAGGATGAGCCGTCTTCAGAGCGGATGGAGCAGGGGGCTCGTTAAGGAGAGCGCCGCTTTGCTGGTGCCTGCCGCCTTGCCGCGCGCGGACCAGTCGCCGTCGACGGTTACCGGTTACCGGCTCAGGGTGCTGGATGGCCGCCGGATGCCATTGGGCATGCAATGCACGCCCGGGCCTGAAGGCTGCACGCATGTCGTCGCGGGTAATGATGCCGGACGCGATGTAACGCCGCAGCCGCGCATGCTGCCCGTCTACGATCCGGATCTCGGCATGATCGTCGATCTCGTGCCTTGTGAGCGCGGCCATATTCATGAGCGTGCGTTCCTCGGGGCGTATCTGGAGTCGCTGCAACCGGGCGATTTGTGGATCGTCGACGGCCGTTTCAATACCAACGCGATACTTTCGGGCTGGCCGCGTCGCGGTAGCGCGTTCATCGTGCAGGAACATGGCTGCGCTGCTGCGTACCGCGAACTCGATGCACCGCGCGAAACGGGGCAGCTCGACGATGCTCCGGTGTTCGAGCAGACCGTTGGCATTGACGATGGGTGCGGTGCGTCGCTGGTTTTCCGGCGGATCGAATGGCGTCGTAGCGGCGTCAATTCCGCTAACGATGCGGACGCAACCATCCGCATTCTGACGAACGTGCCGGCTTCGCATCTCGACGCGCTGCAGATTGTCCGTCTGTCCTGCCGGCGCTGGAGCGACTCATTGCCGCTACCGATGGATGCGCTGTTCGACTGCGCGATGGCTGCCGCCGTACCGTCGCGTGCAATGCCGCTAGCCAGCAGCATCGTCGCTGTGGCCTACAACGTGCTCAGCGTGATGCTAGGTGCGGTGCGAAGCACGCTCGCGCTGGATGCCCACGATCTCGAAGGGCTGCCGTTACATATCTCCACCGGCATCGAAGCGGCCTACGGCGGCATGATGATCGCGCTGCCGCCCGAGAACTGGCGGCGCTACGATCAGCTGCCCGCAGCGGAACTGGGTCAGATCGTGCGGCGTCTCGCCGTGCACATCGACCCGCGCAGCGAGCGCAGAAGACGACAGGAAAACAAGCTGTCGGCGAAATCGCAGGCACGACTGCGCGCGGGCACGGTAGAACGCCTTCTTCATGGCGACATGGAGCTCGATGCGCTGGGTCCGTTCCGGCTACCCACCATCGCGATGGCAACACGCGACTTCAGCAGCAATCCATCCAAGGCATTGCGGCATGCCGGCGAAGCGCTGGTGATGGTCACGAAATACAACCGGCCAATCGGGCTGCTCGTCTCGATCGACAACTGGAACCGTCTGCTCGGTGAAGTGCGTGAATCGAGTCTCGACCGACTGTCGCTCGACTATGCGGCGTTTGCGCAGATGACGGGGCCTGCCGCGTTCAGCGAGCCTTCGCTGAACTAAACGGGTCTAGTCGACGAGCCGGTGGGCCCAGATAACGGCTGTCCAGCTATAGTTGCCGATGCCGTAACGCGCGATCAGCGTGTCGATCCGAACGTTGATCCGCGCAGAGTGGATGCGGCAGTGAACGATGAAGTATCCGCTGTTCACACCGACTATCGATCCATCGGGGAGCGCGGCGCTGCCCTGGCTTGGCACAAGCGCTTCGGCAATATCGCCGGTGCTGACGAAGTAGGCCGTGTTGCGGCGCTCGACGAGTCTGCGTGCCTGGCTGTCCGATAGCGTTGGAATTGCGGCCATCAGAACCGGTGCTGCTGCGGTATTCGCGTTGACCGTGGTGAAGTCGGGCAGGATCGTGACGAACGGCGTGAGCGTTTCTATCGTATGTGCGTCGTAGCCCGGCACGCGGGCGAGATCGACCGTTGAAACGAGTTGCAGCGGCCAGTCGCCCGCGCTATTCGACTCGCGCAGGGAGCTCAGGATGTAATCGGCGGTTTGCTTCGCGAGCGCCGGGTCGATCGACAGCACCCCAAGCAACCTGCGATAGGCAAGCAGGCCGTCGCTATTGACCTGCCAGGGCTTGCCAGGCGCAATGCGCGACACGAGGTTCATCAGATTGAACTTCATCTGCGCGTCTTCTACCTCGCCGGAGATCTTCGCGCGCGACAGTTCCGCATTGACCGCGGTCGCGGCGGGAGGCATGAAGTCGGCCAGTTGTACCTCGGTTGCCGGGGCCGACCACGGTTGTCCGTTGTACGTCACGTTCGACGTAATCGTTTGCGCCCGCAATACCGCGCGCGCCCATTCCACAGCTGCGCGCTCGGCCCACATCGTTTCGACGGCGAGGCGCTGATTTTCCACGTCGCGCGTGGCGACCTGCTGACGCCACATCACGCTCGCGGCAAGCACGGCGGCGAGCGCAACGATCAGGAGAACGGCCACGATGGCGATACCGCGTTCGCGCCGCGCCGCTACCGTCCTTGTCGTCGTCCTTCTTGCCGTGCGGCGGGATGTGCCCTCGTGCATTTAACGGATCCCGCGGGTATGGAGTGATTGATCTCAGGCTTCGAAGGCGAGCCATGCGTGCAGGATGCTGGCATGCGCAGATGACGATATGCCGACACCCGCAATGAGACCGGCCGCCCACAATGCAATGACTGTCGATGGCGTGCCGTGCGTCCCGACCGCCAGCGGACCGACCAGGCCGGTGATCGCGTTGGTCGCCCAGAGCACGAGCGTGAACAGCGCGCAGCACATCGGCATGCTGACGGCAAAGTAATAGAGCGTGACGTCGCGTCGGCTGGTGAAGCGCGCGCGGTGATGGCGCTGATTCGTGAGCAGGATCGCCAGCCCGTTGGCGAGCGGCACGATCGCCATGGTGGCGGGCCAGAACCACGGTTGATCGCTGTGCGGGTTGATTGTCAGCAGGATGCCGATTGCCCAGAACGGTGGCGCGAGCAGCGTCAGCGTGATCCAGGACAGCAGGTGCCAGCGCAGCCATGGCGTGCGCCAGTACAGCGGTGCCGGCACATGATTGCTGGCGGAACTGTCGCGCGGCAAGCGGCCTGACGTCGTGGGTACGGCGCTCAATCTTCCCGCAATTCGTCGCAACAGCATCGTAATGATCAACATGGGCCTGCTCTCCGTCTGCTTTGTCCGTGTACTTACTATTAAGACGTTTAGACGACGCGTATGCCGCACGATCGAATTTGAGTATTGGCGCGGCAGTTGGCCGTACGCATAGCGGGCACCGTTTTTCCCGAGGTATGCCTCGCGACGGAGTCATGCAAGCGTCACATTTCATTTCTACGATACGTCGTCAGGTTTTGTAATGGGTGCCATCGCGTGTCATCAGGCGCCGTCGAGGCCTGCCGCAGTCGCACATCGTTTTTCCCCATCTATCTTCCCGCCCAGAGTTGCCTGCTTCCCGGAGGTCGGCACGGAATCATTCTCGCTTTGCGCTTTCGCGGTAGCCGATCGACTCGTGCGATGCCCGGCATTTCGCGGAATCGTTCTGTCAGAAAAACCAGGTATCGAACGCGTTTAAAAATATGCGGGTTATGCGGATTCGATTCGTCCTTAACGATGAGAGCCTTGATAGCGGATTTGACGAGCCGCGAAAACAAGATGTGGGACGCTGACCGATTCAGTTTTTGACGTGTGGGTGTTGTGTCATCGACTGACTGCAGCGAATAGCGGCGCTAGTGATCTTGATGAACCTCATCGTCATCTTCTTGTTGAGGATGGCGAATTATATGTCACTGGTCTGTAACGAAATTGTGTTAACGGGGCGACGTTGTTGAGTGTACCCGTGGCAGCAATGATCTGGATCAGAAAAGGGGAGTGGCGCATGCCGCCAAGAGCAGACGGGGAACCACACGAACACAGGCGCCCGACGAGGCACCAGTGTTTTGCCGGTGTGGTGCTGATTAGCGGGTTGAGTCTTACGGTTGGCGTTCGTGCGCAGCAGGCCGCCGACGCGGCACCGGTTGCGCCGCCGACATCGAATGCGCCGCGGACGTTCGATCTGAATGAATTCATAGTGCGCGGCAACACGAAGCTGCAAGGCATCGATATCGAAAAGGCCGTGTATCCGTTTGAAGGACCGGGCAAGACGATCGACGACGTGAACGCGGCACGCGATGCACTGCAGAAGACGTATCAGGACAAAGGCTATCAGTCGGTTGTAGTGGAGCTTCCTCAGCAACAGGTCAAGGATGGAGTGATCGTGCTACAGGTCGTCGAGGCGAAGGTGGGGCGGCTGCGCGTGGAAGGCGCGAAGTACAACTCGCCGCAAAACATCCGCGACGCGGTGCCGGCGCTCGCCGAAGGCAATGTGCCCGACTTTACCCAGGCGCAGCAGCAGCTCACAGACCTGAACCGTTCAGCCGATCGCCAGGTGATCCCCGTGCTCAAGCCCGGCGCGTTGCCGCAGACCGTCGACGTCGACCTGAAGGTCGACGATCACAGCCCGTTGCACGGCACGCTCGACATGAACAACGACAACAGTCCGGGCACCTCATCGCTACGGACTAGTGCAACGCTCAGCTACTCGAATCTCTGGCAACTGGGGCATGTTCTTTCGGGAACCTATCTGATTGCGCCTCAGCATCCCAACGATGCGCGCGTGTACTCGTTCTCATATCTGGCGCCGCTGAAAGACTCGCACTGGAGCTTTCTCGCTACCGTCATTCACTCGGACAGTAATGTCGCGTCGCTCGGTAACGTGAGTGTGCTCGGTAAGGGTACGACCTACGGGTTCACGGCAATCTACACGCTGCCGGGCTCCGATACCTATGCGCAGTCGGTCAGCGTCGAGATCGACCGCAAGCATTACGACGAAGTCGACTCGTTGCCAGGGTCGACCTCGAGCGCACCGCTGACTTACGTGCCGGTGACGATTTCGTACAACTCGCAGCTAAGCCTGAAAAACTCGCAGACCGCATTCTCGGCGTCGCTCACGACGACGATTCGCGGTATCGGCAGCGACGGTGCTGCGTGGGACAACAAGCGCTATAACGCGACGCCGGACTTCGTGTACGGCAAGTTCGACATCAATCACACGCAGCTCTTCAACCACGACATCCAGGCCAACGCGCATGTGAGCGCGCAGCTCGCGAGTGCGCCGCTGGTGTCGAGCGAACAGTTCGCTGCGGGCGGCATGAACAGCGTACGCGGTTACATGCAGGCCGAGGACACGGCAGACAGCGGCGTGATCGGTTCGCTCGAACTGCGCAGCCCGTCGCTGACGAAGTACCTCGGCGGCGCGGTGGGAAGCCAGATCAACGAGTGGCGCTTCCACGCCTTTATCGATGCGGCGCATCTGTGGCTGCTGAGCCCGCTGCCTGAACAGACCTCGAGCTTCAACCTGTTGAGCGTCGGCGTGGGTACGCGCTTGCAGCTACTCAAATACGCGAGCGCGGATTTCGAAGCGGGCTGGCCGCTGAAAGCGGGTGTTTACACGAAGCAATACAGCCCGCGTTTCGATTTCTATGTCCGGCTGGGCTTCTGATACGCGATGGCGCCGATGACCTTGAACGATTTTCAAATCTGTTGTGCCGGCGCCCGGAGCACGGGCCGGCTTATTCCGGGGAGTGGATTGTGAAGCGAGCGCTATTTCTCTTTCTGTCGGTCGTGACGGTGCTGCTGGGTTGCGTACCGGGTGTGGCCAATGCGTGGTGGCAAAACGACTGGTCGTACCGCAAGGCCATCACGATCGACACGAGCCCGAAGGGGGCGAACCTCGTGGAATCCGCCGGTCGCGTGCCGCTGCTGATCCGTTTGCACTCCGGCAATTTCCAGTTCGACGGGCTCGAGGACAACGGTGCGGATATCCGTTTCGTCGCCACCGACGATAAAACGCCGTTGAACTATCACATCGAACAGTACGACGCGGTGCTCGGTGTGGCGCTGATCTGGGTGGACGTCCCGCAGATGCCTGCGGGCGCCACCGAGAACATCTGGATGTACTACGGCAACAAGAAGGCGCCCGACGGTGGCAAGGCCGCCGAAACATTCGATCCGGACTACACGCTCGTGTACCACTTCGATGGCGCAGCAGGTACACCGGCGAAAGACGTGACCGCGTACGGCAATAACGCGCAGAACGCGCCGGCGAAGACCGTCGAGGACGGCATCATCGGCAAGGCGGCGAAATTCGACGGCGCTACACCGCTGAACCTGCCGGCCAGTCCGTCGCTCGCCGTGAGCGCAGGTGGCAGCTTCACGTTCAGTGCATGGGTGAAGCCCGCGGCGCTGGCACCGAACACGCTCATCTATGGTCGCCGCGATGGTGCGAATGCACTGCTGATCGGACTTGATAACGGTGCGCCGTTTGCGGAGATCGATGGTATGCCAGGTAGCACGGGGCCCGTGCGGACGCCCGCTGCGCAGCCGGTGCCTGCAAACCAGTGGACATACCTCGCAGTGACGGCCGATGGAAAGAACCTGACCGTCTATGCGAACGGCAAGCAGGTCGCACAGGTTGCGGCAACGTTGCCCGCGCTGACCGGTGCCGCCACGGTCGCCGGCGACGCAGCGGGTTCGACGGCAGGCTTTGCGGGCTTCAGTGGTTCGATCGATGAACTGCGCCTGTCAAAAGTAGCGCGCTCAGCCGCACTGATCTCACTCGACTCGTTCTCCCAAGGTTCGGAATCGAAGCTCGTGAATTACGGCGCGGACGAAAAGCAGTCCGGCTTCGGCTTTGGCTACTTCGGCGTGATCGTCAAGTCGGTGACGGTCGATGCGTGGGTGGTCATCGGCATCCTGCTGGCGATGGCAGCGATCTCGTGGGTCGTGATGTGGAACAAGGCATCGTATGTCGGCACCGTCGACAAGGCGAATAACTACTTTGTGCAGCGTTTCCGTGAAGTAGCGGGCCGGCATCTCGTAGGGCTCGCTCATGTCGACGAGAAGAGCAATGAAGGCAGGCGCCTCTATCAGTCGTCGCTGTATCGGCTGTACAAGGCGGGCGTTCATGAAATCCACAGCCGGGTAGACGGCAACGGCCGCACGGTCATCACGACGGAGTCGATCGAAGCGATCCGCGCATCGATGGATGCCACGCTCGTGCGCGAAAACCAGCGTCTGTCGAAATCGATGGTGCTGCTGACCATCGCGATTTCCGGCGGCCCGTTCCTCGGCCTGCTCGGCACCGTGGTCGGCGTGATGATCACGTTCGCCGCGATTGCCGCCGCGGGCGACGTCAACGTCAACGCGATCGCGCCGGGTATCGCGGCCGCGTTGCTGGCAACGGTGACCGGTCTGTTCGTCGCGATCCCCGCGCTCTTTGGCTACAACTATCTGCTGATCCGCAACAAGAACGTGACCGCGAACATGCAGGTGTTCGTCGATGAATTCGTCACGCGTCTCGCAGAAGCCCATCGTAGCCCCGATCACGCACTGGCTGGCGACTGACCACACGGAGAGCTTCACCATGCAGGTTCAGGACGACGACAAGCCGTATGACGACATCAACATCACACCGATGCTCGATCTCGCATATGTGCTGCTGATCATCTTCATCATCATGACGACCGCGTCGGTGCAGGGCATCAAGGTGGACCTGCCCAAGGCGAGTTCGGCCGCGAGTCTCGCCAAGCCGAAGACCAAGGCGATCACAGTCTCCGATTCGGGGCAGATCTTCCTCGACGCGTACCCCGTGACGATGGACGAACTCGAGAACCGTCTGCGCACCGAGAAGGCGACGAATCCGCAATTCCCGATTGTGCTGAAAGGCGATTCGACGGTGGCTTATCAGAAAGTCATGGACGTACTCGACCTGTTGCGTCGACTCGATCTGTCGCAGGTGGGACTCGTGACCGGCAAGGCGCAGGCCGGGTCGGGTGCGGGCGGCTAGGGGACACGCGATGGAAATGACCTACCCCGACGGCGGTCCTGGCGACGGCCCTGGCCGCTTCATCAAGCCGGTGGTGATCGCGCTGATCGTGATCGGCTTAGGGGCGCTTGTCTGGCACTTCGCCAGCGACACCGCAGGGGTAAAGCGCGCCGAAGCGCCGCAGGTGACCACCGTCATCCCGCTGCCGCCACCGCCGCCCCCTCCGCCGCCGAAGCAGAAGCCGCCGCCCGAAAAGATCGATGAGGTGAAGACACCGGTGGACAAGCCGACGGTCGCACCTAAGCCGTCCGAGACGCCGAAGCCGTCGGACAACCAGCCGAAGCAGATGACGATGAACACGTCTGCGCAGGCCGGTACGGACAACTTCGGCATCGGTGCGGGCGATCGGTCCGGCATGGCGGGTAGCGGCGGTGGAGGCAAGTTCGGCAACGCGAGCTACGCGCAATACATGGTGTACACGCTGCAGCGCGCGATCGAGCAGGACAAGGGCGTGCAGGACGTCGGCGGAACACGCTTCGCGGGCAACCTGAATCTATGGATGGAGCCTTCGGGCCGCATTACGCGGGTGACGGTCGCGCAATCGACCGGCGACCCAAAAATCGATGCAGCCGTGATCGCCGCGGTCGAAGCGCTCGGCCAGGTGGACGAACCACCGCCACCCGCGACGACTTACCCGGTGCTCGTGAAGTTGCTCGGGCGCAAGCCGGGTTGAAACGACATCGACACAGAACAGATCCACGAATTTCGAACCCAGGGGCAGTCCCGATGACAACGGGACAGTGCCGGTAAAAAAACAGCGGTTATGCGGAGAATCAGAATGATTGGCAAGATGAGCTTTCGGGGTGAGGGTACGCGCGGTGGAGGTAAGCACTTTCGCCGCTCGCGCATCAGCGTAGCGGTCTTCACACTCGGCATGGGATGCGCCGCCGTTGCGCATGCACAGTCGCTGGAAACGCAGGCGGGGAATGCGAAGGCTGCGCCGACCGAGAGCGTGGTGATCAACCTGATCAATCTGCTCGTCAAGCGCGGGGTGCTGACACAGGCCAATGCCAACGATCTGATCAGCGAAGCAAAGAGCGAGGCGGCGCAGGCGAAGTCGGCGAACGTAGCCGCTGCTTCGACCACACGTGGCGGCGTAGCGGTAGTGAATGGACCGACCCAGCCCGGCGACGTAGCCGTGCCGTACGTGCCGCAGATCGTGCGCGACCAGATCCGCGATCAGGTCAAGCAGGAAGTGGTCGCGCAGGCGAAGGCCGAAAACTGGGCGCAACCGAATACGTTCCCGGACTGGGTATCGCGCATCAAGCTCGATGGCGATCTGCGCGTGCGTGACGAGTACCACTTCTACGGCAGCGGCAACGCAAACAACATCACGAACTTCGCCGCAATCAATCAGGCCGGCGGATTCGATATCAACGGGAACACGAACAACACGCAGTTTCCGACGCAGAACACGACGCAGAACCGCAACAACCTGGAACGCTATCGCGCGCGCTTCGGCTTGACGGCAACGCTGACCGACGATCTGAGCGCGGGCATCCAGCTCGCCACCGGCAACGACAACGCACCGGTCACGACGACTGCCTACGCGGGTAACAACTTCGGCAAGCAGAACATCTGGCTGAACAAGGCATTCTTCGCGTACAAACCGACGAGCTGGCTCAACGTCGTGGCGGGCCGTTTCGACAATCCGTTCTTCACGTCCGACCTGCTGTTCTCGAACGATCTCGAGATGGACGGTCTCGCGTTCACCTTCAGCCACGATCTGCCCGCGAATCACGACGTCCGCCTGTTCGGCACCTTGGGTATCTTCCCGATCCAGTACTCGGCCAATGGCTTCCCGAACAACAGCACCGACAAGGTCGGTACCGATACGCGCTGGATGTTCGGCGGCCAGTTCGGCGCGGAGTGGAAGATCAACGAGCAGAACCGGTTGAAGGGTGCAGTCGCCTACTACGACTTCCAGAACATGCGCGGCACGCTGTCCTCGCCGTGCGCGATCTATCTCGGCGCGACGAGCTGCGGCACCGACAACGAGGCCTGGGTGCCGGCCGACATGTTCGGCGGCAATACGCTGATCGCGCTGCGCAACATCGTGCAGAACCCGAATCTCGCACCGGGCCTGACACCCGAGTCGCAGCTGTTTGGTCTCGCGTACAACTACCGTTTGCTCGATATCAAGGCGCAATGGGATACGGTGCTGGCCGACCGGGTGAAGGTGCGGCTCGATGGCGAGTTCGTGCGCAACCTTGCGTACAACACGAACAAGGCGTTCAGCGCAGCGTCGCTGCCGGTCAACAACTACGACTCGACCTCGGCGAATGTGAACCAGGGCGACTATCGCAGCGGGCCGAACGGCTTCCTTGCGAAGGTCACGATCGGCGAGCCTGATCCGTCGAGCAAGGGTCAGTGGAACTTCACGATTGCGTACAAGTACCTGCAACCGGACGCGACGCTCGATGCATTCAACGACCCCGACTTCCACCTGGGCGGCACCAATGCGCGCGGTTATATTCTCGGCGCATCGTATGCGGTTGCACGCGATACGTGGCTCTCGGCGCGCTACCTGAGCGCGAAGGAAGTGTACGGACCACCGGTATCGATCGACGTGCTGCAGCTTGAACTGAACGCACGCTTCTGATGAGGCCATCGATGAAGACACGTCATCTCATCGTCGTTTCGACCGGCCTGCTGTTCGGGTTGCTCGGTGCGGCAGGGCCGGCTTCGGCACAAAGTATCGAAGAAAAACTGCGCGCCGCGTTGCGCGCGACCACCGAGCAGTTGCGACAGATCGAGGACACGCAGGCGCAGTTGCAAGCGGACAAGACGAGCGCCGAGCAGCAACGCGACAAGGCGCTCGCGGATCTGAAGCAGGCGCAGTCGCAGCTAGCGGCGACGCAGGGCAAGTCGAGCGGCGAAGCAGCGGCCCAGAGCGCGCTGTCCGCCGAGAAGGCGAGCCACGCGCAGGACACGCAGCAGCTCGCTAAATACAAGTCCTCTTACGAAGAGTTGCTGGCGGTGTCGCGCACGCGCGATGCGGAGCGCACTCAGGCGCAAACCGATCTGAAGACGCGTGACACACAACTGCAAACGTGTCAGGCCAAGAATAGCCAGTTGTATCAGGTGGGGCACGATATTCTGAATGCATACGAACACGTGGGATTCGGCACTTTGCTCTCATCGCGGGAACCGTTCGCACAAAGTGCACGTGTGAAGTACGATGACATCGCGCAGCGCTACGGCGACCAGCTGTATGACGGCAGGTTCGACCCGGCGGCACGGCCGGCCACCGCAGCTTCGGCTACCGGTGCGGCGAGCACGTCGGCGGCGCAGAAGTGACCTTCATCGAGTACACCACCGAAACGGAGACCATGATGAGCAACGAAGCAATCCATTCCAACGGCATCGAAGCCGGCACGAGCAACGCGGGTCTTGCTGCAGTCGACTCGGTGTTCGACGCGATCAGCGCCGAACAACTCGCGGAAATTTTCAAGGCATCGGGTTATCGCGTCACAGCCGCTGAACAGAATGGCGTAGTGCAACTGATGAGCGCGAGCCAGGGCGTTGGGTTTGTCGTGCGCTTTGGCAATGTGGCAACACCGGGCACGGTTCAGACGGCAGGCGATGCGCCGGTCTATCTGGACTACACGCTCAGTTGCGCGCTGCAGGTGCAGGGCGATCTGCCGGCGGATCTGGTACCGAGCTGGAATCGTACGAAGCGTTTTGCACGTCTCGCAGCGCACGCACAATTTCTCGTGCTGGAGCTGGACGTGGTGGTCGCGGGCGGCGTGGCGACCGCACACCTTCGTTCGATGATCGAGTTGTGGGACCGCTTGCTGCAGGAATTCCTGCTGCATCTGCGTAACCGTCCGGCGATGGCGGCTGCCGATGCAGCGGCGGCCGACACGGGCAGCGAGAGTGGATTTCAGGTGCACAACGCGGGAACGACGACGCAATAACGCAGGCTCGCGGGACTGGCTCGCAGGAGCCGATCTGCGTGTGCGGATGAGCGGTGCCTGCGAGTACAGCCTGTGAATGCAAACGATGGGGGCAAGGGTGAAGAAGCTGGCAAGTGTAGTGAGTGGTTTGATGCTGATTCTGCCGGTTGCCGGGCATGCTCAAGGCGATGTGATCGCGAGCACGGCTCAGGCATCGGTTACGCAAACGGACATCGATACGCTGATCAAGTCGTTGAATGCAGACAGTCGCACGCGGCTCGCAGCCGACCCTGCTGCCTTGGACCAGATAGTGCGTTTGACGCTGGCGCAGAAGACGGCGCTTGCCGAAGCGAAGTCAAAAGGTTGGGACAAGCAGCCGCAGGTACAGGCCGCCATCGATCAGGCGCAGCGCGACATCGTCATGCGCAGCTACCTGGGGTCGGTCAGTGCGCCGCCCGCGGGCTATCCGTCGGATGACGAGATTCAGGCCGCATACGACCAGAATCACAACGCGTTCGCGACACCGCGGGCGCTGCGTCTCGCACAGATCTATATCGCTGTGCCCGCCAATGCCGATGCGGCGACGCTCGAAAAAGCCCGCAAGAAGGCCGAAGATCTGGCCAGCCAGGCGCGCAGCGGCGACTTTGCCGCGCTCGCGAAAGCGAATTCTCAGGACCAGGGTAGCGCGGCGAATGGTGGCGATATGGGCTTTGTGCCCGAAACGGTGCTGCTGCCCGCGATTCGCCAGGCCGCGGATGCGCTCAAGCCCGGCCAGATCTCGGCGCCGCTGCGCACGCCGACCGGGTTCCATGTGGTGAAGCTCATCGATACGCGTGCCGCCGGCCTGCGGCCACTCGCAGATGTGAAGGAACAGATTCGCGCGACGCTGCGCGAACAGCGCACGCAGCAAAACGCGCAAGCCTATCTGGCGAAGCTCAGCGCAGCGGCGCCGATCAACGAGGATGCGCTCAAGAAGGCGCTCGCTGCCGCGCAGTAAGCGCAAGGAGAGCGGTCATGGAACACACCGCGCGTGCAGTCAACGGACGACAGGTGGAGCGTCCCGCGGTCGAACCCGCTGTCGTCAAGCCCGAACGCGAGCCGATGATCGATGCGCGGCCGTGGCTCGTCGCAGATGGCGTGGCGCGGCCGTCGCTGTCGCGCTGCCCGCTTTGTCTGGGCGAAGTCTTGCCGGTACTCGGGATACCCGAGTTCGTACGTCACAGGAGCGCGCTTCACGATGCGCGCTGTGTGCTGACAACCCGGACGTATCAGCCGGATGAACTGGTCGTCAGAAAGGCCTACGACGTCGCAGTGGGATTCGCGCACCGGATGCGTTTCGTCCGGCGCTGGGAGTTTCACTATGCAGCCGTGCAGCAGCTTTGTCCGTCGTTCACGATGAAGCGCTTTGCAACGGTGCTGGCGTACGCGGATGTGCTGAATCTGTGGTCGTACCCGAACCTGCGCGAAGAAGATCTGGCGAGCGTACTGCTCGTGCTTACGGGGTTTATGCGGTTAGCGGATTCGGCGGTTAAGGGCGCGCCCGAGTCGGTCGGCTGGGTGCGGTTCTGGTTCGATGCGAGCGTGCGTGACGTGGGCGATCTGTGGGGCGCACGAACAAGTGCGCCCGGGCTCTTTCGCATCGAATACCGGGAGCCGGGGAGCACGCCGTTTCCGACGGGCGCGGATGTGCTCGGCGGGATGCGGGTCGATACGCTGCAGATGCCGTGGACGGAACGCGTGGCTGGGCCTGCGCCTGAGCTGCATGCGGCTGACCGGGCGGCGTTCGGGCGGTTTGTCGCGCGGTCGCACAGGAATTGAGAGTCGTGGGGTGCTGCGAGTACAGCGACGTTGTGGAGCGAGGGGCGAAATGCTATTCAGGCAGGCCGTAACGTTGGTGCTGGTGAGCGTCATGCAGGTGTGCCTGGCGGGCACTTCATATGCGCAAGGCAGCAACGCAACGGCACCCGACATTGCCGCACCGAATGCGTCGTCGGGCACGAAGCCGGTGTGCATTGACGCCGAGGTCGACGGGCAACGGGCGCTGTCGTATGGCTGTCTGAGCGCGCAACTTGCGCCGAAGGCCGCGCCAGCCGCGACAGGTGTGGCTGCTTCCCAGACGGCCGCCGAGGCGCTCGCGAACGGCCCGTCGAACCGTGTGGGCACATTCAACCTGTCCGCCGAGCGGAACCGGTTTGGCTCGAACTGGGGCAAATCTGTCACGCCACAACGGCCGCTGCCGTCGGTTGCTGTGCCGCCTTGACGAGCGGACCGCAGGATGACGAGGGAATACGTGGTGGCCAGGATCGAACGGACGGGGCGGATGCGAGTGGCACGAACGGCACAAACGGCACGGGTGAAGCTCAAGCGAGCGCTACGAGTGGTTGCAGCATGCTGTGCGTTGACGTTGACCAGTGTTGGCATGGCCGCATCGGCGGCGGCCCAGGATGCAGCTGTCGTGCCGACGCAAGCCATGCCTGCACCGGCCATGCCGAACTTCGCGATGCTCGTCAAACGCTATGGCCCCGCGGTGGTGAACATCAGCGTGACGCGCGAAGTACCGCAGATGGGTATCCAGTTGCCGCCTGGCATCGCGCCGGGCAACCCGCTCGCGCCATTTCTTGCCCGCCGTGTGATCGGCAATCGCGAGGAAGTGAACCTCGGTTCCGGTTTTATCGTGAGTGCGGACGGCGTCATCCTGACGAATCGTCACGTGGTGGGAGATGCCAGCACCGTCGACGTGAAACTGACCGACAAGCGCGAATTCAAGGGCAAGGTGATCGGTAGCGATGCGTTGTCGGACGTCGCGGTGATCAGCATCGATGCGCAGAACCTGCCGGCGGTGGTGGCGGGTAATCCAGCCCGTACCGAGGTCGGTGACTGGGTGATGGCGATCGGCTCGCCGTATGGATTTGCGAACACGGTGACGCAGGGCATCGTCAGCGCGAAAGCGCGATCGTTGCCGGGGGCCGCATACATCCCGTTTATCCAGACCGATGTGCCGATCAACCCGGGAAATTCGGGCGGTCCGCTCTTCGATCTGAACGGCCGCGTGATCGCCATCAACTCGATGATCTACTCGAAGACCGGGGGATATCAGGGGCTGGCCTTCGCGATTCCGATCGATGTGGCGCTGGACGTCAAGGATCAACTGCTGCGCACCGGCAAGGTGAGTCGCGGGCAGCTCGGTGTGGCGGTGCAGGAGGTGAGCCAGGCGCTCGCGCGCTCGTTCGGGCTCGCGAAACCGGACGGTGCGTTGATCAGCGCGGTGGCGGCGGGTGGCGCCGGTGCGCAGGCGGGCTTGCAGGCCGGCGACGTGGTGCTGGCGGTAAACGGCAGCGATATCGCAGACTCCGTCGATCTGCTCAGTACGGTGGCGAAGATCAAACCGGGCAGGCAGGCGGACTTGCTGGTGTGGCGCTCGGGGCAGTCGAACCATATCAGGGTGACGGTCGGCGCGCTCGACAGTGCGCCAGACACACCGACAAACGTGCAGACGCCGGCGCGACTAGGCTTGTCTCTCCGGCCGCTGGCACCTGCGGAACAGCAAAAGCTCGGTGTCGACCACGGTCTGCTGATCGAGCAGGTTAGCGGCCGGGCCGCGAACGTGGGCTTGCGGACAGGCGATGTGGTGCTGTCGGTCAACGAGACGCCGGTGGTGACGATCGAAGGGCTCATCAGTGAGATCAACGATGCGCACGATCAGGTCGCGCTGCTGGTTCAGCGCGGAACAGCACGGCTGTATGTGCCGATCGATCTGGGGTGAGCGGCTGAGTCGTCCGGCGCTCAATAACACCGCGCGATATCCCGTGGCATCGCGTGGAATCGCAACACCAAAGGCAGGCGCATGAACGCAAGAGGGCGAAGTAACCCGAGCAGTCGACGTACCCGGCGTAACCGCGGCAACTGGTTCGGCATGCTGATCGCGCTGCTGACGATGACCGGAAGTATGTCCGCCTCGTCGCAAACGCTGAACGTGCCACAACCATGGATCGACTATGCGCATCAGGTAGGACGCCAGTTCCAGGCATCGCTGGAAACGGATGACGAAGCCGCTAACCAGCTGCATCGGTTTCTCGAAGACAGAGTATTGAACGCGAAAGGCGACACGCCGCCGCCGGCCATCGTGGTCCGCGCGTGGATCGGGGCGGACGGTGCGGTGACGCGGGTCGAGTTCGACACGCTGGGCGACGCGAAAGCAGACGCAACCTTGCGACAGATGCTGACCGCACACCCGATCGCCGAACCGCCACCCGCCGACATGCGCCAACCGCTACGCGTACGACTACAAATGACCGCAACCGCCGATCCAGCCTCAGGCGCGGCGGCGACCGCGCCGTGAGCGGCAGGTAAGGCATTTTCTGGAACGATGCAGCGAAACTGACCGACAACGGGGGAGTGGCAATGAGACGCGTGATGTGGAAACCGGTGCAGTTTGCCGGGGCGTTGGGCGGCATTCTGCTGATCCTGGTGGCGTGTGCCCCTGTTGGCAATAGCGGTCTTCCGACGACGACGCCACCCCAGCAGGTGAACGTGGGCTGCACGCTCGATACGTCACGCGACGATGAGCCGTGCATCGAGGCGGCACGGCGCGCCTGCGCCGGCAATGCCCGGTTGCGTACCGTCAACTCCAGAATGGCGATTCCCGTCACCCAGGGCGTCGACCAGCATCCCGCGCCGCTTTACCAGTACTCGGTGACTTACACCTGCGACGCGGCGGCGCCCGGCTGAGGCCCGTCTGACGCCCGTCGGGCAAGGCTCTGCCGGTTTCCGGATCGAGCATTTAAACGTCCCCGATCCACGCCAGGACGTGCTCGCCGTAGCCCCGAATTGCCGGCGATACCCGGCCAAGCCCATCGGTAGACACCCTGATAACGCCAGGCGCTTGAATCCGGGCTAAAATCCGCTCGGATCGAGCCACCAGCCCACGTACTGCGGTATTGCGCCGGCCTGTGAGGTTCCGTCATTGTTCTTAAACGATATATACTGTTTATATTGTTTATCGATCAGGAGGTAGTGATGAGTGAACCCCGCACCGCTGGTGCTGCAAAAAAAGCTGTTCGTCGACCGGCACCTACCCGGGGGCGCGCGGCAGCGGGCGCCAAACGGGCTACTGCGCAGGCCACCGAAGTCGTGAAGAAGACGCCGCGCGCAGCGACTCCGGCAAAAACGGCCAAGGTTGCGAAAACTGCGAAGGTCGCTAAAACCGCCAAGGTCGTGAAAGCGGTGAAAACCACCAAGCCGGTCGCCAAGCCCGTGAAAGCGGTCAAGGAAACCAAGGCCGTGAAAACGACCAAGGCAGTCAAGGTAGCGAAGCCGAAGACCGTTGCGCCGGAAGCAGTAGCACCTGCCAGCGTCGAGGCAAAGACAAAGCGCGTGAAGAAGGAAAAAGTCGTCCGCGACAGCTTCACGATGCCGAAATCCGATTACGAAAAAATCGCCGCACTGAAGCAGAAATGCGTCGAGGAAGGCGTGGCGGTGAAGAAAAGCGAACTGCTGCGAGCCGGTCTTGCGCTGCTCGAATCCGTGCCGACCAAGCGTCTGCTCGAGACGATCGCTGCAGTCGAAACGGTCAAGACGGGACGCCCGTCGAAGTCGTAAGCACGACCATTATCGTGTGATTGCCACGCAGGCAATCGACCGTGACGGCACACCGGTGTCGTCACGGTGTTGTCGTTGCACGCCGCTACGCAGCGGCGCTCATCTTCAGGCGCGTCTTCAAGCGCATCGTCAATATATCCCCGCCGTTCATCGCTCGACCAGAACCTCGGGGATCGCCTCGACCGCCGGCTCGATCGACTGATTGCTGATATACGCCCACAGTTGCTCGGCCGCAGCGCCACGCTGCTTGACGGGCCGATACAGGCGAATCTCCAGCTCGGTTGCCCATGCGTCCGGCCCGGCATGAACCAGCGTGCCCTCGCTCAACTCCTTCGCAATACAGCTTTCGGGCAGCCAGCCGATCCCATGTCCCGCCACCACCATGCCCTTCAACGCCTCCGACATATGCGTTTCGAAGCAGCGATATAGCGCGTACGGTTCGGCGGCATTCATCAGCAGCATCTCGACGACGTTACCGAGAAACGCCCCCGACGAATAAGCCAGCAACGGCAACGGCCGGCCGCTTTTGCCAGGCAGTTCGAACAGCGGCCGGCCATCGCTGCCTGCCGCCGACACCGGCAAGATCCGCTCGACCCCGAGCGTCATAAACGGAAAGTGATTGGGATCGAGCGCGATCGGCAGTTGCGGGTGGTGGTAGCCGATCAGCAGATCGCAATCGCCGGCCACGAGATGCTGCACACCCTCCGGCACATTGACCGCCTGCACGCGCGCCATGATGTTGCCAAACTCGTTGGTCAGGCGTTTCAGCCAGTCGGGGAACAGCGTGAACACCAACGTGTGGGCGACGGCAAAGTGCACCACATGATCGTTTTCGGCGAACTGTTCATAACCGCCGACGAGACTGCGCGCCGCATGCATGCTGCGCAGAATGTCCGCCGCGAGGCTGCGGAACATACGTCCGGCCGGCGTCAACGTGACAGGGTTAACGCTACGGTCGACCAGCTTCGTCCCCATCCATGTTTCGAGCGCCACGATTCGCCTGCTGAAAGCGGACTGGGTCAAATGCCGGCTGCGGGCCGCGCGCGAAAAACTCTTCATCTCCGAGAGGCTGAGAAAGTCTTCCAACCACTTTGCTTCCATATTGCTCACTTGTATTGGATCAATCGACTTCCGGCACGCGTGTCCAGCCAGCGACGCACGATGCCGGCGACACAGCCTGGCAGTCTGGCGCTACGCAATACGAATAATTCGCCCTGTCCGATGCGTTTTTCGCGAAGGGTTAGTCGAAATATGCATGGGCATTGCCTCGATAAATTGGGCTACATACCTTTTGGCTGCATACCCTTGTCATGCGAAGCGGTAGCCCGGCAAGAAGCCTGGCGGTCCATCAACCATCGTCATACACCCCCTGTGGTTGATCGCGAGCTTGTCCGTACGCGATTGCGTACGCGTCTTACGGTATCTCCCCTCGGTTTTTGAAGTCAAGCAAAGTCAAGCGCCCCTGTGAAAGGATGGAATCGATATGACTGCCCTCGATACACAAGCCCCCCCGGCGCCAGCCGCCCCGATGGATACGAAAACCTGGCTCGAATCGCATGAGGCCGGTTATCACAAAACGTTGGGTAATCGTCAGGTCCAGATGATCGCCATCGGCGGCGCTATCGGGACCGGGCTCTTTCTCGGCGCCGGCGCGCGTCTACAGGTGGCCGGCCCGTCGCTCGCCATCGTCTATCTCGTGTGCGGCCTGTTCTCGTTCCTGATCCTGCGCGCGCTCGGCGAACTCGTGATGCACCGGCCCAGCAGCGGCAGCTTCGTGTCGTACGCACGCGAATTCCTCGGCGAAAAGGCCTCGTACGTCGCCGGCTGGATGTACTTTCTGAACTGGGCAATGACCGGCATCGTCGACATCACCGCGGTCGCGCTGTACATGCACTACTGGGGTGCGTTCGGTGGAGTCCCGCAGTGGGTGTTCGCGCTGATCGCGCTGTGCATCGTCGCGGCGATGAACCTGATCGGCGTGAAATGGTTTGCCGAAATGGAGTTCTGGTTTGCGCTGATCAAGGTCGCGGCGATCTCCTTGTTTCTGGTGATCGGCACGGTCATCCTGGGCACCGGCATCCATGTGGGCGGCAACACGACCGGCGTGCACCTGATCAGCCAGAATGGCGGCCTGTTCCCGCACGGCCTGTTGCCTGCGCTGGTGCTGGTGCAGGGCGTGGTCTTCGCGTTCGCCGGAGTCGAACTGGTCGGCACGGCGGCGGGCGAATGCAAGGACGCGCGCAAGGTGCTGCCGCGGGCGATCAACAGTGTGATCTGGCGTATTGCGCTGTTCTATGTGGGAGCGGTGGTGCTGCTGGTTTGCCTGCTACCGTGGAGCGCGTACAAGGCGGGGCAGAGCCCGTTCGTCACGTTCTTCGCTGCGCTTGGCGTGCCGGGCGTGGGGTCGGTGATGAACATCGTGGTGTTGTCGGCGGCCCTGTCGAGCCTGAACTCGGGGCTATATTCGACCGGCCGCGTACTGCGCGCACTGTCGATGGGCGGTTCCGCGCCGAACTTCCTTTCCCGCATGAGTTCCCAATCGGTGCCGTATGCTGGCATTCTGGTGACCGTGGCGATTTACGTCATCGGCGTCGTGCTGAATTATTTTGTTCCGTCGAGCGTGTTCGAAATCGTGCTTAATATCGCGTCGCTCGGTATTCTGAGCACCTGGGGGTTCATCGTGGTCTGCCAGATGAAGTTCCGGGGCGCGGTGGCGCGCGGTGAAGCCGAACCGGTTAGTTTCAGGATGCCCGGCGCGCCGGTAACATCGTGGTTGACGCTCGCGTTTCTGCTCGGCGTGCTGGTGCTGATGGCTTTCGATTACCCGAACGGCACGTGGACCGTGGCGTCGATTCCGGTGGTCGCGGTGCTGCTGGTGGCCGGCTGGTACGGCGTACGTCGCCGCGCAGGCACGATGCTGAGGCCGACCATTCCGTCGGTGGTGCTGACGCAGAGCGTGCTCGAAGACCCGCCGCCGCATCAGTAATACCCGTTGAACCTGTGTGCTGAACCCGTTTGCTGTACCCACTACGGAGAACCGAAGTGAAGCCATTCGACGAGATGCTGACGTCCGGCGATGCAGTGCGTGCGCCCTATGAGCTGCTCAAGCAATGGCTCGATACGCAGGACCCGGCGAACCTGGCGCAGAAAGCCACCGACGCCGAAGGCGTGTTCCGCAAGACCGGCATTACGTTCGCGGTGTACGGCGAAGAAGAAGCGGCCGAGCGGCTGATCCCGTTCGACATCATTCCGCGCATCATTTCCGCGCGCGAGTGGGAGCGCCTGTCGCAGGGCATCGAGCAACGCGTGATGGCGCTCAATGCGTTTCTCGACGATATCTATCACCGTCAGGAGATCGTGCGGGCGGGGCGCATCCCACGCGAGCTGATCACGCAGAACGAAGCGTTTCTGCCGGAGATGATCGGCTTCCGGCCGCCGGGCAATGTCTATACGCACATCATCGGCGTCGATATCGTGCGCACGGCGGAAAACCAGTTCTACGTGCTCGAAGACAACGCGCGCACGCCGTCCGGCGTGTCCTACATGCTGGAAAACCGCGAAACGATGATGCAGCTGTTTCCGGAGCTGTTTCAGCAGGTCAAGGTGCGACCGGTCGAGGTTTATCCGCAGTTGCTGCGCGAGTCGCTGGCGGCGGTGTGCCCGCCGGGCGGCAACGCGTCGAATCCGACCATCGCGGTGCTGACGCCGGGCATCCACAATTCCGCGTACTACGAGCATGCGTTTCTGGCCGACCAGATGGGCGTGCATCTGGTCGAGGGGAGCGACCTGCAGGTGGTCGACGGACGCGTGGCGATGCGTACCACCGAAGGTTTCCGCGCCATCGATGTGCTGTACCGCCGGCTCGACGATGCGTACCTCGACCCGATGACTTTCCGGCACGACTCGGTGCTCGGCGTGGCCGGCATCATGGATGTCTACCGCGCGGGCAACATCACGATCGCGAATGCGCCCGGTACCGGCATCGCCGACGACAAGGCGATCTATTCATACATGCCGGAGATCGTCGAGTTCTACACGGGCCGCCAGTCGATCCTCGAAAACGTGCCGACCTGGCGCTGCTCGGAGCCGGACAGCCTGAAATACGTGCTCGCCCATCTCGACGAACTCGTCGTGAAGGAAGTGCATGGGTCCGGCGGCTACGGCATGCTGGTCGGGCCGGCTGCCTCGAAGCAGGAATGCGAGGACTTTGCACTCAAATTGAAGGCGCGTCCGCACAGCTACATCGCGCAACCCACACTCGCGCTGTCCACCACGCCGATCCTGACTGCGCAAGGTCTCGCACCGCGTCATGTGGATCTGCGGCCGTTCGTGCTGATGTCGGACCGCATTCGCATCACGCCGGGTGGGTTGACGCGGGTGGCATTGAAGGAAGGCTCGCTGGTGGTCAATTCGAGCCAGGGCGGCGGCACGAAAGATACCTGGGTGCTTGCCGCCGACTGAGACCCGCCCGACGCAACGCTACACACGGCGGTTGCCAGAGACGAAGATTCGCAGAGACCCGGCCATCTACACGCCGGGACCGTGCAAAACAGCAACGGGAGTTTGACAGAACATGCTTCTTGGTCGCACTGCAAGCGGGCTCTACTGGATGCACCGCTATATCGAACGCGCGGAGAACATCGCACGCGTCGTCGATGCCGGGTTGCGCATGGCACTGACCAGAGCATCCGACGCGCCGGCGACGTGGTTGTCCGTGGTGGTGACGTCCGGCACGGAAGAGGGGTTCCGCAAGAAACACGACGTCTGCACGGCCGATACCGTGTCCGACTATCTGCTGCGCGACCCCGACAATCCGTCGAGCGTGCTGTCGAGCATCGAAGCCGCACGCTCGAATGCCCGCATGGTGCGCACCGCGCTGACGCGCGAAGCGTGGGAGAGCATCAACGAAGCGTGGATGGTGATCCGCCGCGTGCTGGCGCAGCCGATACGGGCCAGCGAACTGCCGGTCGTGCTGGTTCAGATCAAGCGCGAAGCGGCGCTGATTCGCGGCACGTTCCACGGCACGATGCTGCGCAACGAAATTTTCGATTTCTCGCGCATCGGCACCTTCATCGAACGCGCGGACAACACAGCGCGGATTCTCGACGTCAAATATCACCTGTTGCTGCCGGCCATTTCCTACGTCGGCACGACGCTCGACAACTACCAGTGGGAGTCGATCCTGCGTTCCGTCGATGCACACCGCTCCTACCGCTGGGTCTACGACGTGCAGTACAAGCCGGTGAACATCGCGGACTATCTGATCCTCAACGGGCGCATGCCGCGCTCGCTGAACTTCTGCTACGTGAACATCGTCGAGAACCTGGGGTATCTGGCGCGCGACTACGGCGTGACTCATCCCTGTCAGCAAACGGCCCACACGACACTGGCGACGCTGCGGGACAACACGGTCAAGCGGATCTTCGCAGGCGGCCTGCACGAGTTCCTGACCGGCTTCATCGCGCAGAACAACCGTCTCGGTTTTGAAATCGCCGAAACCTACAACTTCGATTGAGCCCGGCCATGCGCATCGCCATTCGCCACACTTCGCGTTACGAGTATGACCAGCCGGTGCCGTACGCCCTGCAGCGGCTGCGCCTGCGTCCGCAGACGGGAGCCGGGCAGACGGTCGTCGACTGGCGTGTCACCGTCGACAATATCGAGCCGACCGTGACCTACACCGACGGCCTCGGCAACCGCGTCGATTTCGTGCGGCACAAACGCAATATGAGCGAGATCGTCATCGTTGCCGCGGGCACCGTCATCACCGAAGATCGCGCCGGTGTGCTCGGCATGCTCGACGGGATCGCTCCGCCGTGGATCTTCGAACGCGAGACATCGCTCACCCGCGCCGGCGAAGCCATCAAGGCGCTGGCCGAACCTTTACGCTCGGAAACGGCGCAACTGCAGGTTCTGCACGCTCTGATGGGTACCGTTCACGAGCGGATCGCCTACCGGCCAGGCACGACCGAAGTCAAAACCGATGCCGAAACGGCATTGCTGGCCGGACAGGGTGTCTGCCAGGACCATGCGCACGTCTTTATCGCCGTCGCGCGGCAGCTGCGCATGCCTGCTCGCTACGTGTCCGGTTATCTGCTGATGGACGGTGTCGACGAGCAGGCGGCGAGCCATGCGTGGGCGGAGGCTTATATCGACGGGCTCGGCTGGGTCGGCTTCGATGCAGCCAACAACCGCTGTCCCGATGACCACTACGTGCGCATCGCCACGGGCTTCGACTACGGCGATGCGATGCCGGTGTCAGGCATCCGCACGGGGCAGAGTAACGAGGCGCTGACCGTCGAGATCACGGTCCTGCCGGCGCAAGGGCAAAGCCAGAGTCAGAGTCAGGGGTAGCGGAGGGCGCGGCCAGCCCGGGGCTACCCCGCCCAGGGCTACGCGCCGCGACCCAACCAGCCCTCGTCCTCGCCCGCCTGCCCGGCTACAATTCTCCTCGACAGACGCCCGCCAGTCCCGGCGACCCTCGACAATGGAGATTCCATGCAATTCACCATCGGCCAGTTCGACACGCTTCATGCCAGATACCAATCGTATTTCTGCATGCTGCAACCGGGCCCGAGCCGGACGACGTCGGTGAGCGGTATCGAATGGAAGTGGTCGATTTTTCACGACGTCAATGGCACGCCGGACATGAGGGGTGCGGTCGCACAAGGCCGTGCCGATACCGCCGCGCTCGCACAGGATGCGATTAATGCGTGGCTCAGGGATCATCCGTCGGCATAGGCGCTAACCGGACAGCTTGCTTTATTCGATGCGATAATTCGTGTAAATAATTCCGGTTAATGAGTTGAAAATAAAAATTCGGTATTTTGTGGATGCCCGGACAAACTTAATGGCCGGAGCCGTTACTGAAATCCCGATTTGAGTTTTATTGAGAATATCGATTTTTCAAATGAATAATGAAAATGAAAGAAAATTTTCGGTAAATTGAAAGGAAACCGAGCACGGCCTGCCTCCTCAAGGGCCACGGCGTTGCGTTTCTCAAAACGAAAGATTCTGGAAGTTTGTTCACATAAAGCTCACCAATAGCAGGGCAGTTTGATTTTCTTTCGAAAACCAGACACTGCCCAATCTGCATATATTGGTTACTCTTTTAATGCCCGCATAATCCTTGACAAGGTCTTGGGGCACCGCCTATTTTTGCTGTGTCGCCGATTTCCGATGTCACTACTGCGGAAATCAGGACGGGGCTATAAGCATAATTCCAGCCAGCAGTTAGCAATACTCAGCGCATGTCATAGTCAGTTTTAATTCAGGCTCTTAAAAGAAGTTGAATCCCAACCGTCGTGTGCCCCGAGTGCAGCGCGAGTTGTCGGAGTTCCTGCGCGTCTCGCCGGCGCAAGCGGCCTTTGTGAAGCGGTATTGAAACCCACCCACCAAGGATAGAGATGAAGCCAGACAGGAGCTGTACCGGCAACAGCTACGGCCGCCACGGCCGGTTAGCCGGGCTAGGTGCCCTGACGCTAGGGCTCATGGTTCTCGCAGGATGCGGCGGAGGAGACAGCGGTTCATCCACCAGCGCAGCGAACCTCAAACAGGCTGCCAACGCACAGGCCAGCCCGGCACAGGACGCGAAAAGCGCGTCCGCCAATCAACCGTATGTCGATCCGGTGGCCTATTCGATGAATGCCGGCGACGGGCTCACCGCGTCGCAGGTCAGCGAAAAAGCCGCGATCATGCACTACCAGTGGAAGTCGGGCGGCACCACGGTCAACTATACGACTACCACGGGCCACCTGACCGCGATGGATTCGAAGGGCAACGCCGAAGCGTCGATGTCCTACGTCGCGTACACCGCACCGGGCACGAACGGCGCACCGCGACCGGTTACGTTCGTCTACAACGGCGGCCCGGGTTCGTCGTCGATCTGGCTGCGCCTCGGTTCGTTTGCACCGACGCGTGTCGCGACGCCCGATCCGCTGTTCGGCAACAACTGGCCGAACTACCCGCTCGTCGATAACAAGGAAAGCCTGATCGATACGACGGATCTGGTCTTCATCGATCCGCCGGGCACCGGGCTCTCCGAAGCGGTCCTGCCGAACACGAACAGCGTGTACTGGGGCAGCGACCCGGACGTCAACATCATGCGCGACTTCATCGAGCGTTATGTGGCCGTCAACAATCGCAGCAAGTCGCCGCTGTATCTGTACGGAGAGTCGTACGGCACGCCGCGTACCGACATGCTGGCGCTGGCGCTTGAATCGGCCGGCGTACACCTGACGGGGATCACGCTGCAGTCCGCGATCCTGAATTACTTCGCGGATGCGACAGAGGCCGTTGCGATCACGCAGTCGACAGAGGGCCTGCTGCTCGAGACGGATACCGTGGCGGGCTATCTGCCGGGGTATGCGGAGGTCGCGGCGTACTACAACCAGGCGTCGCCGGCGCCGATCAACCAGGGCCTGTACGCGCTGCAGATGGAGCTGTTCGCTACGCTCGCGTACAACCAGCTCCAGCAGTATTCGCAAGCGTGGGTGCTGAGCCAGCTGGGTATACCGGACGCACTGGGTACACCGGTCTTCCCCAGCAATGCAACGCTTCAGTCGTGGACGTGGCCAACGAGCCTGACGCTGCAGGCGCTGCAAGGCTACTTCAACGCGAATCCGTATTCGGCCAGCCTGCTGCCGGGAACGACAATCGGCCGGTATGACGGACGCGTGTCGTTGCCGAATTCGGATCCGCGGTTGCAGAGCGATGGCGACCCGTCGGACATCCTGATCTCGCAGCCGTTCACGAACGCACTCGCGACGCAGTTGCCGGACTATCTCGGCTACACGGCGCCGAATGCGACCTACGTGCCGTTGAACGACAACATCATCGGGGTGTGGGACTTCACCCACGATGGTCAGCCGATGCCCGATACGATCCCCGATCTGCTCGGTGCGCTGCAGCTCAATCCGCGTCTCGCGGTGTTCTCGGAAAACGGCTACCACGATCTGGCGACACCGTTCTTCAGCACCGAGAAGCAACTGGCGCGACTCCAGACCGTACCGGGTCTGAATCCGAAGATACAAGTCGGCTTCTTCCAGGGCGGACACATGATCTATCTGGATGACGTGGCGCGTCCGCAGATGAAGAGCGATCTCAAGACGTTCTACGCGAACCGGCGGATTCCGACTGCGCTGACGTTGCGCGAACTGCCGCCACCGTGGCAGGACGAGAACGCCGCGAGCGTGCCGACCGGTAGCATTCCGACCACCCAGGCGGCAGCGCCCTGATCGATGACGGGATACTCCTTCTTACAGGGAACTCTCTGTTCACCCATTCAATGCGAGTGATCATGTCTCTAACCAATCTATTGCGGCGTATTTCCCCGTTGATCGTACTCGGCGCGGCGATGAGCAGCGCCCATGCACTGCCGCCTCAAGCGGTGGCGCCTGTGACGCTGCCGCATGGCAGTCGAGGTGTCGACGGTCCGTTCTTTCCGCAGAACCGTGTGGCGGCGGTGCTGCCGTCCACCGGTACTACGCTGCAGCAACAGGCGCAGCAGCGCGTCGAAGCGCGACTCGGTGCTAACACCGTGCTCAGCAACGGCGCCTCGGTGACGAAGGCACAGGCGCAAAGCAGCGGCCTGGGTTACGTCTCCAAACACTTCGACGAAATCGACAGTGCCCATACCGGGCGCGTGTCGATGAGCGACGTGCGGACGTATATCCAGAAGCAACAACAGCTACAGCAGCAGTAAGGGCCTCGGACCCATTTATGGGCAGGCCATCGAACGAAACCGGAGTGTCCGCGTGGCACTCCGGTTTTGTTTTGTTGAGGGTTGTAAAAATGACAGCAGTTTGATTTTCTGCGGACTCGCTCGTTTTAATGCTGTGTTCTGCAGTTCAATCTGAATGTATCTCGGCGGGTTTCTCGGTTTTAGTGCAGGCTGGTGCATTTATTGTGTGTAGGTGACATTATTCAATCCAACAGGAAAAATAACTCGCGCTACCTTATGTATTAAGTAGTCGAGAGGATGCGTATTCTCATGGAGCCTTATTAGCCAATCTGATTAACGGGAAAATAACAGAGCCAAGTCGAAACTTTCAGAAAGCCAACATTAGTGATTATTCAATCCAACAGGAAAAATAACTCGCGCTACCTTATGTATTAAGTAGTCGAGAGGATGCGTATTCTCATGGAGCCTTATTAGCCAATCTGATTAACGGGAAAATAACAGAGCCAAGTCGAAACTTTCAGAAAGCCAACATTAGTGCCGCATCAAACCACGCCAGCGCTAAGGATGAGGGTTTTCACTCCTCCGGCAGGGAAATTTTGGTGAGTTTTTTTATGCTAGCTTCGCGATACGTCGGAGCAACAGGATTTTTTTCAAAGTTCATGAGGCGCCCGGCACTGCCTTGGTGATTATTTTTTACGTCCTCATAATCCTTGACAGAGCCTCTGCGGACCACTTATTTTTGCGATGCCGCCGATATGTTCATATCGGCTAAATGGAAATGAAGGCAGCGGAGTGCACACCACTTTAGCTGTCCGGCTGCATTGTTAAATGCGTAGAAGAAATATCTTTAAATCTGGATCTGCAAAAGAAATTTAATCCCGACCGCTGCAGGCCCGCGAGTGTCGCGCGGGTTACCCGCGCCCCGATGCATCACGCCCCGGCTGCGGCGGCCTTTGTGAAACGGTAGCGAAACCCACCACCAAGGATTGAGATGAAACCAGACAGAAGCTGTACTGGCAGCGAGCCTCGCCAGCAGGGCCGGTTCGCCGCACTAGGTGCGATTGCGATCGGCGTCATGGTCCTCGCGGGATGCGGCGGAAGCGATGGCGGTTCGTCATCGAGCGGCGCCGCGAGCCTGAAGCAGACCGCCAACGCGCAGGCCAGCCCGCCGACGGGCAACCAGCCCTACGTCGACCCGGTCGCCTATTCGATGAACGCCGGCGACGGGCTCGCCGCATCGCAGGTGGCCGAAAAAGCGGCCGTGATGAACTACACGTGGACTTCCGGCAGCACCACGGTCAACTACACGACGACCACGGGTCACTTGACCGCGGCGGACTCGAAGGGCAACCCCGAAGCGTCGATGTCGTACGTCGCGTACACCGCGCCGAGCACGAACGGCGCACCGCGACCCGTTACGTTCGTCTATAACGGCGGCCCGGGTTCGTCGTCGATCTGGCTGCGTCTCGGTTCGTTTGCGCCGACGCGTGTCGCGACGCCCGACCCGCTGTTCGGCAACAACTGGCCGAACTACCCGATCGTCAACAACACCGAAAGCCTGATCGACACGACCGACCTGGTCTTCATCGACCCACCGGGAACAGGCCTCTCCGAAGCCGTGCTACCGAACACGAACCAGACGTTCTGGGGTTCCGATCCGGACGTCAACGTGATCCGCGACTTCATCGAGCGCTATATCGCGGTCAACAGTCGCAGCAAGTCGCCGCTGTATCTGTACGGGGAATCGTACGGCACGCCGCGTACCGATATGCTGGCGCTCGCGCTCGAATCGGCTGGCGTACACCTGACGGGGATTACGTTGCAGTCCGCGATCCTGAATTATTTCGCGGATGCGACAGAGGCCGTGGCGATCACGAATTCGCAGGCGGGTCTGCAACTCGCGACCGATACCGTGGAAGGTTACCTGCCCGGTTTCGCGGAGGTGGCGGCGTACTACAACCTCGTATCGCCGGCACCGGCCAGTCAGGCGGCTCTGGCGGCGCAGGTCGAGCAATTCGGTACGGGACAGTACAACCACTTCGGGCAGTACGCGGCGACGTGGGCACTGAGCCAGGACGGCGCTCCTGGGTTCTTTGGTACGCCGGTGTACCCGGCAGCCCGCACGCTGCAGTCGTGGGTCATTCCGTCGAGCCTGACACTGCAGGCGCTGCAAGGCTTCTTCAACTCGAGTCCGCTCGAAACCGCCCTGATTCCGGGTACGACGATCGGCGGGTATGACGGACGCGTGTCGTTGCCGAACTCGGACCCGCGGCTGCAGAGCGACGGCGATCCGTCGGACATCCTGCTCACGCAGCCGTTCGTCAACGCACTCGCGACGCAGTTGCCGAACTACCTCGGCTACACGGCGCCGAACTCGGCGTACGTGCCGCTGAACGACAACATCATCAATGTGTGGGATTTCTCGCACGATGGTCAGCCGATGCCGGACACGATCCCCGATCTGCTGGGCGCACTGCAACTGAACCCGCGGCTCGAGGTGTTCTCGGAAAACGGTTACCACGACCTGGTGACGCCGTTCTTCAATACCGAGAAGCAACTGGCGCGGCTCCAGACAGTGGTCGGTCTCAATCCGAACCTGCAGGTCAGCTTCTTCCAGGGTGGCCACATGATTTATCTGGACGACGTGGCGCGCCCGCAGATGAAAGCGGATCTCGCGCTCTTCTATGGCGCGAGAGCGATCCCCGGTGCACTGACGCTGACGACACTGCCGCTGGCATGGCGTGACGAGGCTGCGCCCGGAACACCGACCGGCAGCACGCCGACCGCCACGGCAACGGCCCCCTGAGCGATGGACGGGAACGCTCTGTTCACCTATTCAATGCGAGTGATCATGTCTCCAATCAAATTGATGCGACGTATTTCCCCGTTGATCGTACTCGGTGCCGCGATGAGCAGCGCCCACGCTCTGCCGCCCCAAGCGGTGGCGCCTGTGACGCTGCCTCATGGCAGCCGGGGTGTCGACGGTCCGTTCTTTCCGCAGAATCGTGTGGCGGCGGTGCTGCCGTCCACCGGTACCACGTTGCAGCAGCAGGCGCAGCAGCGCGTCGAAGCACGACTCGGTGCCAACACCGTGCTGAGCAACGGTGCGTCGGTGACGAAGGCGCAGGCGCAAAGCAGCGGTCTGGGCTACGTCTCCAAACACTTCGACGAAATCGACAGTGCCCATACCGGGCGTGTGTCGATGGCCGATGTGCGGACGTATATCCAGAAGCAACAGCAGTTGCAGCAGCAATAGCGGGCAGGCCGACGCGGGTTCTCGAAGCGCACCCGGCCGCGACCGGGTTGCGTACGAAGTAAGCGAAACCGGAGTGTCGGCACGACACTCCGGTTTTGTCATGTCTGCCGCATCGCGTAAAATTTGCGCTTCGACTCGACGACCCGACTGTTCATGCCCATGCCCCAGGACAAGCCCGGCCCGAAGGAAAGCGAAGGCGTCGCGGTGCTCGACCGGGCCTGCTCGATCCTGTTCGCATTCGGTCCCGACGATGCACCGCTCACGCTCGCCGAACTGGCGGCGCGTACCGGCCTCTACAAAAGCACGCTGCTGCGTCTTGCCGGCTCGCTGATCCAGCATCGGTTGCTGCTGCGTCTCGACGACGGTCGCTATCAGCTCGGGCCCGCTACGTTCATGCTTGGCGCGCTGTACCAGCGCAGTCTGAAGCTCGGCGATATTCTCGTGCCGCTGATGCAGGAGCTTGCGCAGGCGAGCGGCGAGAGCGTGTCGTTCTACGTGCGCGATGAGGCGGTGCGGGTGTGTCTGCATCGCGTCGACTCGACGCATGCGGTGCGTTTTCATGTGCGCGAAGGCGACGTGCTGCCGCTGGAAACCGGATCGGGTGGGCGTGCGTTGCTTGCGTTCGGTGGAGCGGTGGGTGAGCCGTACGAGCAGATTCGGGAGGATTTTTACTGCGTCTCGGTGGGTGAGCGCGATCGCGAAACGGCCGGCATGTCGGCGCCGGTGTTCGGTGTACGCGATGCGCTGCGCGGCGTGCTCACGCTCGCAGGACCCGCTTCGCGGATCGACAGCGCGTTCATCGAGAGCAACCTCGGTGCGCTGTTCGACTGCGCTTCGCGCGCAACCGATGCGCTCGGCGGCGATTCGCGCGGGCTGCGCACTGCGTGGCGCCGCGTGCTCGATCGTCAGTCCAGGTGACGCTCGGGCTGCCCGGTATAGCGATAGGCCATCTGGCGCGGCATCGGCCCTTTGTTGCGCTCGTTGCGCGCGCGTTGTTCCCATGCGTGCGCGAGAATGCCGACCGCCCGCGACAGACAGAACACACCGCGCGCGAGTTCCGGCGCAAAGCCGAGTTCAGCGTAAATCACCGCAGTAGCGCCGTCGATATTCATCGGCACCGGCTTGTTCTTGCGCCGCTGCAATAGCGCTTCGATGCCGCGTGCTATCGCTGCGTATTCCCCGGACACCGTGCCGTTTGCCACCGCCGCATCGACGAGAGCGAGCAGTTTCACGGCGCGTGGATCGACGGGATGAAAGCGATGCCCGAAGCCCGGTAGATATTTGCCGTGAGCGGCAATGAAGGCATCGACGGCCTGTTCGACTGCAGTGTCGAGCGCTACACCCTGCGCGGTGCGGTCGCGCACTGTCTCATAGAGTTCAACCGCCTGCTGGCCAGCGCCGCCGTGCACGTCGTCGAGCGCATTGATGGCGGAGGCCAGCGCGCCGTTCAACGGCAAACCGCAACTCGTGGCCATCCGCGAGATCGCAATCGACGGCGCGTGCGGTCCATGATCGACCGAGGCCACGAGCGCGGCTTCAAAGAGTTGCGCCTTCGGCGCGTCGGGCAACTCGCCGCGCAGCATCAACCAGATCATCTGCGGAAAACTGACCGCGCCGATCAACTCCTGGATCGGGAAGCCGCGCACATTGATCGAGCCCGGATGGATGTCGATGATCGACGTGCTCCAGTAGTCGGCGGCGAGGGCGGCCGTATCGAGCGGTTGTGTCATGGTCAGATCACTCCTTCGGCATGCAGCGCATCGATTTGCGATTCGTCGTAGCCGAGCGCGCTCAAATGGGTTTTTGTATGCGCGGAAAGTGCCGGCGCTGCGGTGGAGGGCGCAGCATCCGCATCGGACAGAAGGAACCCCGCGCGTGTGACGCGCTGGGTTGCGCCGCCTCGCTCGTCGGGCAGTTCGCGCACGAAATGGCGCGACGCCAGATGCGGATGCGCGAGAATTTCCGGCACCGACAGCACACGCCCCGCGGGCACGCCGGCCGCGATCAGTTTCGTTTCCCAGTTTGCCGCGCTGTCGGCGGCAAGCGCGGCTTCGAGTTCCGCCTTAAGCGCCGCGCGGTTCACCTTGCGGGCGTTGCGTTCGGAGAAGCGTGCGTCGCCGGGCAGGTCGGCGCGCCCAAGCAGGGCACACAGACTGACGAACTGTTTCGTTTCGTTGGCTGCGATGTTGAGCAGGCCGTCGCCGGTCTTGAACGTACCCGATGGCGCAGCAGTGAAATTCTCGTTGCCCATTGGCGTCGGGACGACTCCGGCGTTCAGGTAGTTCGACACGACCCAGCCCATCGTCGCGAGCGTCGCTTCGAGCATCGATACGTCGAGCATCCGGCCGCGTCCGCTCGCGCGCGCTTCGACGAGCGCGCCGCAGATGGCCAGCGCCGCTGTCAAACCGCCCACGGTATCGGAAACCGGATAGCCGACTCGCAGCGGGGCGCTGTCGGCGTCGCCGGTCACGCTCATCACACCGGCGATACCTTGAATGATCTGGTCGTAGGCAGGCCGCGACGACAACTCGCCGTCCTGTCCGAAGCCGGAGATCGCGCAATAGACCAGCCGCGGATTCACTTCACTGAGCGCCGCATGATCGAGCCCAAGCCGCGCCATCACACCCGGCCGGAAATTTTCCACCAGCACGTCGGCGGTTTTCACGAGATCGAGCAGGATCGCCTTGCCGCGCGGATCTTTCAGATTCAGCGTCACCGACTGCTTGCCTGCATTCACCGCGACAAACGACGTGCCCATATTACGCGCCGACGCATCCTTGTCGGCGCCGAGCCGCCGCGCGAGATCGCCGCCGTCCGGATGCTCGATCTTGATGACTTCGGCGCCGAGCAGCGCCAGCTGATACGCACAGAACGGGCCGGCCAGGACATTCGATAGATCGAGTACCCGGATGCCGGTCAACGGAAGCGTCATGTCACACCTTGTAGTTCAATTGCGGAGTGTCCGCGGGTTCCGCAGGTCAATGCGAGATTTCGTCGAGGCTCAACTGATTGGTGCGCGGCCCGAACAGCCCGATCGATACCATCACCATCACCATCGACGCGCTGATCAACGCAAACACGCCGGTCGTTTCGAAGTGGCGCAGCGCGAACGCGATCATGAAGCCGGAGAACATCGCGGAGAGCCGCGACATCGAATAGACGAAGCCGACCGCGCGGGCCCGGATGCGCGTCGGGAACAGTTCGGTCTGGTACGCGTGGTAGCCGACCGACAGCAGCGTGCCCGACAACGTGATCAGTACACCGAGCACCATCAGCATGGCGGGCGAGGTCTGCGTGGCGAACAGACTGCCGAACACAGCGATGCCGAGCGCCGACAGCACGATCAACGTCTTGCGTTCGATGCGATCGGCGATCGCCATGCCGAGTAGCGGGCCGAACGGGTTCGAGATCGCGATCACGAACGAGTACAGCAGGCTGTGCGTGATCGTCACGCCCTTCGCGACGAGCAGGGTGGGGACCCACGACGCGAAACCGTAGAAGCCGATCGCCTGGAACAGGTTGAAGATCAGCATCGTGATTGCGCGGCGGCGATAGGGCGGTTGCCAGATCTCGCGAAACGACGCTTTAGTGGTGGCCGGTTCGACGGCCGCGACGGGCGGTGGCAGCGGCTTGCCGTATTGCGCGGCGACCCTGGCTTCGATCGTCGCGAGCACTGCAGACGCCTCCGCCGTGCGACCCTGTTGCGCGAGCCAGCGCGGGCTTTCCGGCAGACGCCGGCGAATCGCCCAGACGACGATCGCGCCGAGCGCCCCTATGATCACGACCCAGCGCCAGCCGTCGAGACCGAAGGGCGCCTGCGGCACCAGCCACCACGCGAGAAACGCCACCGACGGCACCGCGCTGTACTGCACCAGATGCACGAACGCAAATGCGCGGCCGCGCAGATGCTTCGGCATCAACTCGCTGACGTAGGTATCGATCGTGACCAGTTCGACGCCGACACCGATACCGGCGATCAACCGCCACAGGTTGATCATCGGTGCGGTGGTCTGGAACGCCATAATCAACGTGGCGATCGAGTACCACAGCAGCGACACCGTGAAGATGTTCTTGCGGCCGAAGCGGTCCGCCGTGCCGGCCACGACGAAGGTGCCGATAAAGAGCCCCGCAAACGAAGCCGCGACGAACGCGCCGAGCCCCGAGAAACCAAAGAACGATGCCGTCGTCGTCGCATAGAGGCTGCTCTTGACGAGCCCGGGGCCGACATACGCTGTGAAAAACAGGTCGTAGAACTCGAACCAGCCGCCGATCGACAGCAGGAACACGAGCATCCAGACGGTCCGGGTCGCGGGCAGGCGGTCGATGCGCGCATTGATCCCGGGCCCGGCCGCGGCGTTGCCGGGTTGCAGCGTGGACGATGGATCGGGCGCGTCGAACGGCAGGCTTGCCATGGAAATCCTCCGGGTCTCGTTTATCGAACGTCGTTCTGTCTAATAGAACGATGTTCTGTTTGTAGATCGTGCGAGATTAGAGAGGAACGTCGACAGCGGGAATTGGGGTTTCGCCTGAGTCAGTCGTCTTCGTCGAGCCGGTAACCGTGCGTGTAGATCGTGCGCAGGCGCAGGCCATTCACCGGATCGGCGAAGAGCTTCTGACGAATCCGGTAGATATGGGTATCGATGGTTCTCGACGTGCTGTCGATCTCGCGTCCCCACGCGAGTTTCGCGAGCAGATCGCGAGATATGACCCGGCCGGTATTGCGCAGCAGGAACGCGGCGACGTCGAATTCCCTGCCGGTCAGCTCGATCCGTTTGCCGTGCAGCGAGATGCAACGGTGACCCGAGTCCAGGATGTAATTCCCGACGCACAGGACATCCGCGGATTTGATGCTTCGCTGGTGACGACGTAAGAGCGCTTCGACCCGGGCTGTCAGTTCATCGAGGCGAAACGGCTTGGCGATGTAGTCGTCGGCCCCGGCGCGCAGGGCGCGCACGATGTCGACTTCGAGGACGCGGCTGGTCAGAAACAGCACCACCGGCCGATCCCCCAGGTTCACGCGCACCCATTGCAACAACTCGAAGCCATCGATGCCGGGCAATTGCCAGTCGATGATGATGAGATCCGCAAGATGCGTTTTTAGAAACGCTACGGCTTTCTGACCGTCGTTCACGTGATGGATCGGACCTTCGAGCGAACGCATCGCTCGCATCGCCGCTTCGGCATGAGCCGGATCATCTTCAACTAATAAGATGTGCATGATGTTGATCGAATATTTTTGTGGTGTGCACGAAACTCCGGCGATCGACACAGTGAGTTCCGAACGGAACATGTGGGTATATCGTCGCCTCCCCATCGCAGTGAGTAACATGAGTTCACACTATCTTCTTATTGGATTTGTCACGTTTTGTGAATCGTGAATCGTATACGTTTAGTTATCTTGAATTAGTAACTTGATGTTGTTTATCTGTAGAAAATTTTGAGCCGCTCACTCAGATTTATTCGGAGATAGTGGGTGGATGAAATCAGGACACCAGGCGGGCGCGCGATAATTTTTCGCGATTTCGTCTTGATCTGGAGCGCGATCGGGCTGAAAGTGAAAAGCCATCGGAGGAGTGCAACATCATGCGGAAAATAACCACGCGCCCCGTTAGCGGTACGGCGACCTCCCTGACGCTATGTATTGCCGCCGCAATCTGGACGACATCGGCAGATGCGGCTTCATTCGATTGCAAACGTGCCGCCACGCCGGTCGAGCAGGCCATCTGCGCCGATTCTGCGCTGGGCGATGTCGACAGCCAACTTGCTGAGATCTATAAGGACACGCAGGTCGCGTTGCCGGACGCTCAGGCGTCTGAGATCGCACGCATTATCGTGTTGACCTGGGCCAACGAGAGACTAGGGTTTCCTGGGGACGCGGGCGGTGAATGACCGCGTCGTGACCTCTGCTTGTTGCCCGGTTATTGCCCGCTTATTGCCCATTGAGCACCGCACTGACGGCAGCATCCGCCTGCTGCATCGCTGCGTCGTCGACCACCGGCGAGCTGCCCGCGCGCGGTCGCGCTGCCGCAGTCGCGATGTTGCCGTTGCGGTCGTGGGTATCGATCGACACATTCATCGACACACCGAGCGGCAACGGATGCACCGCCGTTTCGGCCGGATCGAGCGAGATCGTCACCGGCAGCCGTTGAACCACCTTGATCCAGTTGCCGGCTGCGTTCTGCGGCGGCAGCATCGAGAACACGCTACCGGTGCCCGGCGCGAGCCCGTCGACCCGTCCATGAAAGACCACGTCCGAGCCGTACAGATCGGCGGTCATCTCCACCGGTTGACCGATGCGTACGTGGCGGATCTGCGCTTCCTTGAAATTGGCCTCGATCCACAATTGCGAGGGCGGCACGACTGCCATCAGTTGCGCGCCCGAGGCAACGGGCTGGCCGATCTGCACCGAGCGCTGCGTGACGCAGCCGGCGACCGGTGCCGCGATCGTCGTGTGTGCGAGGTTCACATAGGCGAGCCGGAACTGCTGCGCAGCGTCGGCGACGGCGGGGCTGGCTTCGGCGCCCGGCGCGGCGCTGCCCTGATTATTTCCACCACCCGCCAATGCACGCCCCGCAGCCAGCTGGTTTTGTGCAGCGGCAAGATTGGCCTGTGCCAGCGACACATTGGCCTGAGCTTTCGCAAACTCCTCGCCCGACACGATATCCGCCGGCGCATTCGAGCGCGCCTTCAGCGCCTGCTTCGCAAGATCGAGATCGACCGTGCGCGCGCGCACCGCATCCTCGTTCATCGCATTCGTGAACCCGCTTTGACGGTTTTGCCGCACGGCCTGCACGAGATTGGCCCGGGCACGTTCGAGCGCGATCTGCGCATCGGTCGGGTCGAGCCGCACAAGCGTCTGTCCGGCCTTCACGCATTCGGTGTCGATCACCGCGACGTCGCGCACGACGCCTGGCGCACGCGCGGCAATCCGCACGATATTGCCCGTCACGTACGCGTTGTCGGTGCTTTCGTCATAGCGGGCCCAGACCAGCCAGTCGATGCCGGCGGCGAGCGCCGCAAGCAGCACGAAGGCCCCGAGCACCGCGAACATCGCGTTGCGTCGGCGGACCTTGCGCGGGTCGCGGACCACTGGAACAACGTCCGCTTCGACCAGATTGTCTCTATGCATTCCCGTGGTTCTCTTTGATGTCGTAGTCGAAGCCGCCGCCCAGTGCGCGGATCAAGGCGATTTTCGCGTCACGCCGTTGCGCGCGCAAGGAAACGAGTTGAATCTGGTCATCGGCGAGCGAGATGCGTGCCGACAGCAGCGTTTCTTCGGGCAGGAGACCGCGCTTGTGCCGCTCGTCGGAGATCCAGACGATGCGGTTGCGCGCGGCGACTACCTGCTCCTGCTCGGCGATCTGCGCGTCGGCGCCGCGCAGCGTGGCGATCGAACGCGCGACCTCGCCGAGTGCCGTATTCAACGCCTGATTGTAGAGCGCGATCATCGTATCGGCGTTCGCCTGTTCGCCATGCAGCTGCGCCCGCAGACGCGGCCGTTCGAAGATCGGCAGCGACACGGCCGGCCCGATCGCGAACAGCGCCGACGAACTGGAAAACAGCGAACCGATATTGAGCGTCGACAGGCCGGCCGTGGCAAGCAGGTCGATGTTCGGATAGAACTGCGCACGGGCGGCGTCGATCCGGCCTTCTGCCGAATCGACGCGCAACCGCGCAGCCACGATATCGGGTCGCCGGCCGAGCAGTTGCAGCGGCAGGTTCGCGGGCAACGGCAGCACTGTCTCGCTGGAGGTTGCCAGCTTCGGACGCGCCAGCGCGAGGCCGCGTTCCGGACCGTTGCCGGTCAGTATGCCGATCTGCAGACGGGTTTGCGTGATCGTGTCTTCGGCCTGTTGTAGCTGCAAACCGAGTTTGATGAGACGAATATGTGCGTCCTGCGCGTCGTAGCCCGTGTCGAGACCGCGGTTCATGCGCGTTTGCATGATCGTGTCGCGGCGCTGTTCGTCTTGCTGCTTCTGCGCGACGAGGTCGCGCAGCGCGTAGTCGGCATCGAGCTGGCCGTATAGCGTGACGACGGAGGTGACCAGCGACAGACGTGCCTGCTGCGCGTCGACCCGCGAGGCATCGCGTGCCGAGACGAGCGAGCGCGTCGCCGCGCGATTGCGGCCCCACAGGTCCAGGTCGTAGTGCGCCACGCCCGTCACGCTCGCCGGTGAAACCCACGGGTCGGTGAACAGGTTGATTGGGACGCTGTTGCCGGCGATATCCACGTTAGTGGCGCCGTCGACCTTCGGCAGACGAGCCTTGAGCGCCGATGCCGTCGCCGTCGCCGAGAGTCCCGAGGTCGAGCCGAACGTCTCGAGCTGAGCCTGAGCGCTGGCGACCCGAGAATTCGCGACATCGATGTCAGGGCTGTTCGCAACCGTTTCGTTGACGAGCGCGACC